>NZ_CAXBJS010000229.1:0-3632 GCF_963976025.1 uncultured Arenimonas sp. | reverse complement strand
GCAGAAGGGCGACTACCTGGCGTCCGAACGCCTGCAGGCCGAAGCCGGCCGCATCATTCCCGACTCCGCGGCGCTGCAGGACATGATCGCGCGCATCGTCGAACTGCGACAGGCGCGTACCGAAGCGCTGCTGGCCCAGGGCCATTCGGCGGTGGACGCGCTGGACCTGGAACTGGCCGCGCGCCGCCTGGCCGAAGCCGAACAGGTGTCGCTGCAGGCCCAGGGCCTGGACGGCCTGCGCGAACGCATCGAACTGGCGCGACACTACGGCCACTTCCGCCCCGGCCAGGTGTTCCGCGAACCGCTGGCGTCCGGCGGCGAAGCGCCGGAAATGGTGGTGCTTGCCTACGGCAGCTTCCACATGGGTTCGCCCGAAGACGAAACCGGCCGCCATGAAAACGAAGGTCCGCGCCACGAGGTGGAGTTCGAGCGTGGTTTCGCCATCGCCCGCAACGAGACCACGGTGGCCGAGTTCCGCGCCTTCGTGGAAGCCAGCGGTCACCGTTCACTGGCCACGCGCCGGGGACGTTCCACCGTCTACGACGAAAAAGGCGGCGTGATGGGCGAACACGGCCGCGTGGACTGGCGGCGTGATTACGCCGGTGCGCCGGCCACGCCGGACCTGCCGGTGGTGCATGTCTCGTTCGAGGACGCCCAGGCCTACGCCGCCTGGCTGTCGGCGCAGACCGGCCAGCGTTACCGCCTGCCCAGCGAAGCCGAATTCGAGTACGCCCTTCGCGCCGGCCGCGACGAAGCCTGGCCCTGGGGCAAGGGCGTGCCCACGCGCGTGGTCGGCAACCTCACCGGCGACGGCGACCAGTCGCGTCTAAAGCGCCAGTGGGCCAATGCCATTCCCGGCTACAGCGACGGCCACTGGGGCCCGGCGCCGGTGCGCAGTTACCCGGCCGAAGCCTTCGGCACCTTCGACCTGGTCGGCAACGTCAGCGAATGGGTGCTCGATTGCTGGCACGACAGCTACCGGCGCGCGCCGCGCGACGGCACGGCCTGGGTCAACCCGGGCTGCAGCGACCGGGTGATCCGCGGCGCGTCCTGGGCCAGTTCGCTCGACCGTGCGCGTTCGGCCTACCGGCAGTCGACGCCGGCCGACACCACCAACGCCCGCGTTGGTTTCCGGGTCGTGCGCGACCTCTAGGGATTCAGCGAACGCGCGACTTCGGCGTGCGCGGCGACTTGCGGGTGGACGCGCCGGTACTGCTGCCGCCGCTGCCCAGGCCCTGCTGGAAGGAACGCCACAGATCCAGGTTGCGCTCGGCCAGCTGGTTGAGCAGGGCCCAGGGCGCCTGGCCGACGAGATTGCCGATCTGGCCGCGGATCTGCTGCTGCTGTTCCAGGAAAAACTGCAGGCTGCGCTCGAGGAAGCTGCCCAGGTGCCCCTGCATGGAATCGCCGCGGAAACGGATGACCTGGGTCAGCAGCTCGGTGGTGAAGATCGGCTGCCCGTGTTCTTCGTGCTCGGCGATGATCTGCATCAGCACCGGCCGGGTGATGTCATTGCCGCTGCGCGCGTCGCGCACCACGAAAGCCTCGCCGTCCACGATCAGCTGGCGCACGTCTTCGAGCGTGATGTAGCTGGAGATCTCGGTGTCGTACAAGCGGCGGTTCGGGTACTTCTTGATGATGCGGACATGCGACATGCAGGGCACCGGAAGTTCGCGACGACGGACGGGCCCCGGAGCATCCCCCACGCGACTGCGGGATGCAAGCAGCAGTCGCTGCCTTCACTTTCCCTGCACGGGCGACCAGCGGTTTTCACGCGGTATGCGGGTCGGATCGAAGGCAGGCACGGCGGCCGGCAGCACCTGCGCCGGCGTGCCCGCGGCGGGCAACTGCGCCGGATCCTGGCCCAGGAACAACCAGGCCGCGCGCAGCGCCGGCATCGGGTCGTGGTCGTGCACCGGCAGGGCCGCCAGTGACTTGCCCAGCTTGCGCCCCTGCGCGTCGTGCACCACCGGCAGGTGCGCATAGGCCGGCGTCGGCAGGCCCAGGCGTTGCTGCAGGTAGATTTGCCGCGGCGTGGAATCGAGCAGGTCGGCGCCGCGCACGATGTCGGTGATGCCCTGGGCGCCGTCGTCCACCACCACAGCCAGCTGGTAGGCCCAGAAGCCATCGGCGCGCCGCAGCACCACGTCTCCGGCCTCGCGCCCCAGGTCCTGCCGGAACTCGCCCTGGATGCGGTCATGGAAAGCCAGCTCGCCGTCGGGCAAACGCAGGCGGATGGCCGGCGGCCGGCCGGGGCGCGGCTGGCCGACGCAGCGCCGGTGCACGCCGCCGCTGGCCTCCAGGTCGCTGCGGCTGCAGTGGCATTCGAAGGCGTCGCCCGAGGCCAGCAGGGTGGCCAGCGCCGCGGCGTAGGCATCGCCACGGGTGGACTGGAACCAGGGCGCCTCGTCCGGCACCAGGCCGAAGGCGACCAGGGTGGCGAGCTGGCGTTCAGCGGCGCCCGGAACTTCACGCGGCGGATCGAGGTCTTCGATGCGGACCAGCCACCGGCCACCCGCCTGGCGCGCGAACAGCCAGCTGCCCAGGGCCGCCACCAGCGAACCAAAGTGCAGCGGGCCGGTGGGCGAGGGCGCGAAGCGGCCGATGTAGGAAGGCTCGGTTTGCATCACCACTTGAATTTAACCGTCACTGCGTACATTTAACCCCAGAACGGCGGCCCCGCCGCCACCCCCACGAGAGAAACCCCCATGTTCAAGCGAGTCGCCCTGTTCCTTGCCACCAACCTGGCGGTGCTGGTCCTGCTGGGTATCGTGATGAGCGTGCTGCAGAACGTCTTCGGCATCAGCCTGGGCAACAACGGTGCCCTGCTGCTGTTCGCCGCGGCCTTCGGCTTCGGCGGCGCCTTCATCTCCCTGGCCATTTCCAAGTGGATGGCCAAGCGCACCACCGGCCTGCACCTGATCACCGAGCCGCGCAACGAAGGCGAGGCCTGGCTGCTGGCCACCGTGAAGCGGCAGTCGGAAGCCGCCGGCATCGCGATGCCGGAAGTGGGCATCTACGACGCGCCGGAAATCAACGCCTTCGCCACCGGCCCGAGCCGCAACAATTCGCTGGTGGCGGTGTCCACCGGCCTGCTTCGGGCGATGAGCCGCGACGAGGCCGAGGCGGTGCTGGCCCACGAAGTCAGCCACGTCGCCAACGGCGACATGGTCACCATGGCGCTTATCCAGGGCGTGCTGAACACCTTCGTGATCTTCCTCTCGCGCATCGTCGGCCGCGTGATCGACGCCGCGCTCAGCGGCAACCGCGATGGCGGCACCGGTCCGTTCTACTTCATCACGGTGCTGGTGCTGGACATCATCTTCGGCATGCTCGCCTCGGTGGTGGCGATGTGGTTCAGCCGCTGGCGCGAGTTCCGGGCCGACGAGGGCGGTGCCCGCCTGGCCGGCCGCGAGAAGATGATCGCCGCGCTCGAGCGCCTGTCGCAGACCTACGGCGAAAGCACGCTGCCCAAGGAAGTGCGCGCCTTCGGTATCTCCGGCGCCGTCGGCCACGGCCTGCGCAAACTCTTCATGACCCCCCCGCCGTTGGCAGAGCGCATCAACGCCCTGCGCAACATGCCGGCGACGATCTGATCGGGCTTTACCCGAAGTCGTAGTTCATCTGCGGGC
>NZ_CAXBJS010000228.1:0-3644 GCF_963976025.1 uncultured Arenimonas sp. | reverse complement strand
CCGCCATTTCCACCTGGCCGTTGACGCCCTGCTCGCGCAGCACGGCGATCTTCGGGCGCACGCCGGTGTGGATGTAGGGCGCGGCGATGTCCTGGGCCATGTCGAAACTGAGCACCGGCGACAGGCCCGGGTCGGCGAAGTCCAGGCGCGCGGCGCGTTCGCCGTCGGCACCGGCCGGGTCGTCGCGCAGCGCCTGGATGGCGTGCGTCACCGACCACCAGGCGCCGAACAGCTGCTGCCAGCCCCATTCGGCCAGCAGTTCGCGGCCCTGGTTCACGCGCACCACCGGCGCCGTGGTCGGCTTGCCGATGCGCTGGGCGCAGTGGGTCAGGTCGTGGCGGTTCACCAGGTCGGCGAATGCGACGCGGTCTTCGGAAGCGATCTGCACCACCGCGCCCAGTTCTTCGTTGAACAGCGCGGCGAAAGCGTCGTCGCCCCAGCCTTCGAGGTTCAGCTCCAGGCCGCAGTGGCCGGCGAAGGCCATTTCGCACAGCGCCGCGAAGGCGCCGCCGTCGGAACGGTCGTGGTAGGCCAGCAGCAGGTCGTCGGCACGCGCGGCTTGGATCAGTTCGAAGAAGGCGCGCAGGCGGCCGGGTTCGTCCAGGTCCGGGCAGGCGCCGCCGAAGGCGCCGTGCACCTGGGCCAGGATCGAGCCGCCCATGCGCCGCTGGCCGGCACCCAGGCCGATCAGCCAGATTTCCGAATCGGCGCTGCGGTCGAGCACCGGCAGCAGCTGCCGGCGTGCGTCGGCGACGCGGGCGAAGGCACTGACCACCAGCGACACCGGCGAGACAACCTTCTGCGGGCCTTCGTCGGCCTGCCACTGCGCCTGCATCGACAGCGAGTCCTTGCCGACCGGAATCGACAGGTCGAGCTCGGGGCACAGTTCCATGCCCACGGCCTTGACGGCGTCGAACAGCGCCGCGTCTTCGCCAGGGAAGGAAGCGGCCGCCATCCAGTTGGCCGACAGTTTCACTTCCTCGAGCGAAGCGACCGGCGCCGCGGCGAGGTTGGTGATGGCTTCGCCCACGGCCATGCGCGCCGAAGCGGCGGCATCGATCAGGGCCAGCGGGGTGCGTTCGCCCACGGCCATGGCTTCGCCGGCGACGCCGTTGAAGTCGGTCAGGGTGATGGCGACGTCGGCCAGCGGCAGCTGCCAGGGGCCGACCATCTGGTCGCGCGAACACAGGCCGCCGACGCTGCGGTCGCCGATGGTGACCAGGAAGTTCTTGGACGCCACCGTCGGGTGCGCCAGCACGCGCAGGCCGGCTTCGTGCAGGTCGAGCCTGGCGCTGTCCAGGCGCGGCCAGCGCGGGGCCGGCTCACGCTGGGTGTCGCGAAGCATCTTGGGCGAATTGCCGAACAGCACGTCCATCGGCAGGTCGATCGGCGTGCTGTCGTCGGGCGCGCGCAGCACCAGGCGCTCTTCGGCGGTGGCATGGCCAACGACCGCGAACACGGCGCGCTCGCGCCGGCAGATGGCCTCGAAATCGGCCACGCGGTCGGCGGCGACGCCGAGCACGTAACGCTCCTGCGCTTCGTTCGACCACAGCTGCATCGGCGACAGCGAAGGATCGTCGCTGGGGATCTTCGCCATCTCGATGACGCCGCCGACGTTGGAGTCGTGCAGCAGTTCGGGAATGGCGTTGGACAGGCCGCCGGCGCCGACGTCGTGCGCGGTAAGGATGGGGTTGCGTTCGCCCTGGGCGAAACAGCGGTCGATCACTTCCTGGCAGCGACGCTGCATCTCGGGGTTGTCGCGCTGCACCGAAGCGAAATCGAGGTCTTCCGAACTCTGGCCCGAGGCTACCGACGAGGCGGCGCCGCCACCCAGGCCGATAAGCATCGCCGGGCCGCCCAGCACCACCACCGCGTCACCCGGGCGCAGGCCCAGCTTGGTGACCTGCGAAGGATCGATGGCGCCCAGGCCGCCGGCCAGCATGATCGGCTTGTCGTAGGCACGCACCAGGCCGGGCTGGTCGGTGGCCTGCTCGAAGCTGCGGAAATAACCGGCCAGCGCCGGGCGGCCGAATTCGTTGTTGAACGCGGCGGCGCCGATCGGGCCGTCGGTCATGATTTCCAGCGCCGTGGCCATGCGCGGGTTGAGCGGGCGATCGCTTTCCCAGGGCTGGGGCAGCGACGGGATGCGCAGGTGCGAGACCGAAAAACCGGTGAGGCCGGCCTTGGGCTTGCCGCCGCGGCCGGTGGCACCCTCGTCGCGGATTTCGCCGCCGGCGCCGGTGGCGGCGCCCGGGAACGGCGAGATGGCCGTGGGGTGGTTGTGGGTTTCGACCTTGATGGCGAAGGCCGAATCCATCGGCGCGCTGTGGCCGTATTCGCCGGTGCCGGCTTCGGCGCGGAAGCGCGCGCCCGGATGGCCCTGCACCACCGCGGCGTTGTCGCTGTAGGCGGTGAGCGTGAGCTGCGGGCTGCGCGCGTGGGTGTTCTTGATCATGCGGAACAGCGAGTGCGTTTGCTGTTCGCCGTCGATGATCCAGTCGGCGTTGAAAATCTTATGGCGGCAGTGTTCGGAGTTGGCCTGCGCGAACATCATCAGTTCGGCGTCGGACGGGTCGCGGCCAAGGTCGCCGTAGCGGCGCTGCAGGTAGGCGATTTCGTCGTCCGACAGGGCCAGGCCCAGACGCTGGTTGGCGGCCTCGAGCTGGTCGAGCGCGATACGTTCGACCTGGCCGGGCTGGCCGGCCACGAACAGCGCCGAAGCGTCTTCGCGGGCGCCCAGCAGGGACTGGGTCATCGGGTCGTGCAGGATGCGCGCCAGCTTCGGCCAGCGCGGGTCGTCGGCGCCGGGCAGGCCGTCGAGGTCGAGGCGGGTGCCGCGTTCGACACGCTTCACCGACAGGCCGGCGCCGCGCAGGATTTCGGTGGCCTTGCTGGCCCAGGGCGACATCGTGCCCAGGCGCGGCACCACGAAGCGCGGGCTGGCGCCGGGCGCGGGCTCTTCGAAGGACACGCAGCCTTCAAGGATGCGGCCCAGCGCGGCGGTGTCCGGGCTGGCGCCGGACTCGGGTTCGATGAAGTAGACGAACCAGGCACCGGTAAGCCGGAGCCCCGGCACGAGCTGCTGCAGGCGGGCTTGGAGACGTTCGTGCCGGAAAGGCGACAGGGCCGGCAGGCCCTCGAGGACGATCATGTCCGCACAGATCCCTGGGGAAGCGAGCCGCCTATTGTAAACCAAGGCCGGGCCCGGGGCCCGGCCTGTGGGGCTCATTCAGCCGATTTGGCGGCGATTTCGTCCAGACGGGCCAGCATTTCGGCCGGCGGCACGTAGCCGCCCAGCTGGGTGCCGTTGTCCGAATAGATGGCCGGGGTGCCGTCCAGGCCGATCCGGCGGCCCAGGTCGAAGTCGCGGGTGACCGGACTGGTGCAGTTGCCCTCGGGCAGGTCCTTGCCGGCCTTGGCCTCGGTCAGGGCCTTGCGGCGGTCGGGCGCGCACCAGACGTTGACGGCCTTCTGGAAGGACTCCGAACCGATGCCCGCGCGCGGGTAGAACAGGTAGTTCACGGTGATGCCCAGGCGGTTGTACTCGGCGATTTCGCTGTGCATGCGCCGGCAGTAGCCGCAGTCGATGTCGGTGAACACGGTGACTTCGTACTTGGGATTGGCCGCGGCGAAGGTGATGCCGG
>NZ_CAXBJS010000227.1:0-3665 GCF_963976025.1 uncultured Arenimonas sp. | reverse complement strand
CTCTGCGTTAAACTCCGAGCCTTGACTCTAAAAACCATCTGGCCGGCCTGAATGCCGGCCTCAGGAAGACGGAATGAACTGGCTGAACGACGCTCTGGAAAACGACCTCGACCCCACCGAAACCCGCGAGTGGATCGAGTCCATGAAGGCCGTGCTCGACGCCGACGGCCCCGAGCGCGCCCACCACCTGCTGCAGAAAATGGTGTCGCTGACGCGCCGCGCCGGTGCCCACCTGCCGTTCCAGCCCACCACCGAATACATCAACACCATCCCGCCGCACCTGGAAGCCAAGAGCGACGGCGACGCGGCGATGGAGTGGCGCATCCGCTGCATCATCCGCTGGAACGCCATGGCCATGGTGGTCCGTGCAAACCGCAAGCCAGGAGATCTTGGCGGCCACATCGCCAGCTTCGCCTCCGGCGCCACGCTCTACGACGTGGGCTTCAACCATTTCTGGCGCGCTCCGAGCGAAAACCACCCGGGTGACATCCTCTACATCCAGGGCCACAGCTCGCCGGGCATCTACGCCCGCAGCTTCCTGGAAGGCCGCATCAGCGAAAGCCAGCTCGACCACTTCCGCATGGAAGTCGACGGCAAGGGCATCTCCAGCTACCCGCACCCGTGGCTGATGCCGGACTACTGGCAGACCCCCACTGTTTCCATGGGCCTGGGCCCGATCAGCGCCATCTACCAGGCGCGCTTCCTGAAGTACCTCGAGGCCCGCGGCCTGATCGAACCCAGCGACCGCAAGGTCTGGTGTTTCCTGGGCGACGGTGAGACGGACGAGCCCGAAAGCCTGGGCGCTATCGGCGTGGCCGGCCGCGAAGGCCTGGACAACCTGGTCTTCGTGGTCAACTGCAACCTGCAGCGCCTCGACGGCCCGGTGCGCGGCAACGGCAAGATCATCCAGGAACTGGAAGGCAGCTTCCGCGGCGCCGGCTGGAACGTCGTCAAGCTTATCTGGGGCAGCTACTGGGACCCGCTGCTGGCCCGCGACACCGACGGCACCCTGCGCAAGCTGATGATGGAAACCGTCGACGGCGAGTACCAGAATTGCAAGGCCTTCGGCGGCGCTTACACCCGCGAGAACTTCTTCGGCAAGTACGACACCACCAAGCAGATGGTGTCGAACCTGAGCGACACCGACATCGCCCGCCTCAACCGCGGTGGCCACGACCCGCACAAGGTCTACGCCGCCTACGATCGCGCCGTGAAGCACAAGGGCCAGCCGACCGTCATCCTGGCCAAGACGGTGAAGGGTTATGGCATGGGCACCTGGGGTGAATCGCTCAACCCCACGCACCAGACCAAGAAGCTGGACGACTCGGGCGTGAAGGCCTTCCGCGACCGCTTCAATATCCCGGTCAGCGACGACAAGCTGTCCGAGGTGCCGTTCTACCACCCGGGCGAGAAGTCGCCGGAAGTGGAATACCTGCGCAGCCGCCGCGAGAAGCTGGGCGGTTTCCTGCCGCAGCGCCGCGCCAAGACCAGCAAGAAGCTCGAGGCTCCGAAGCTGGAGGTGTTCGAGCGTTTGCTCAAGAGCACCGGCGAGCGCGAAAACTCCACAACCATGAGCTTCGTGCAGTGCCTGAACATCGTGCTGCGCGACAAGCAGGTGGGCCCGCGCTGCGTGCCGATCGTGGCCGATGAGGCGCGCACCTTCGGCATGGAAGGCCTGTTTCGCCAGATCGGCATCTACGCGCCGGAAGGCCAGAAGTACAAGCCGGTCGATGCCGACCAGCTGATGTACTACCGCGAGGACAAGACCGGCCAGGTGCTGGAAGAGGGCATCACCGAAGCCGGCGCCTTCAGCAGCTGGATGGCGGCGGCGACCAGCTACTCGTCGTCCGACGTGCCGATGCTGCCGTTCTACATCTACTACAGCATGTTCGGCATGCAGCGCATCGGCGACAGCGCCTGGCAGGCCGCCGACATGCGTTCGCGCGGCTTCCTGCTGGGCGCCACCGCCGGCCGCACCACGCTCAACGGCGAAGGCCTGCAGCACGAAGACGGCCACAGCCACCTGCTGGCCGGCGCCATCCCGAACTGCCGCGCCTACGACCCGACCTTCGGTTTCGAAGTTGCGGTGATCCTGCAGCACGGCATGAAGCGCATGCTCGAGGACCAGGTGGACGAGTACTTCTACCTGACCCTGATGAACGAGGCCTACACCCACCCGGACATGCCCAAGGGCGCCGAGGAAGGCATCCTCAAGGGCATGTACCTGCTCAAGGACGCCGGCAAGGCCAAGAAGGGCGAGCTGCGCGTGCAGCTGCTGGGCAGCGGCACCATCCTGCGCGAAGCCATCGCCGCGGCCGAGCTGCTGGACAAGGACTTCGGCGTCACCGCCGACATCTGGAGCTGCCCCAGCTTCACCGAGCTGCGACGGGATGGTTTCGACGTGGAGCGCTGGAACCGCTTCAATCCGGAAGCGAAGTCACCGCGCAAGGCGTACGTGACCGAGTGCCTGGAAGGCAGGCAGGGGCCGGCGATTGCGGCGACGGACTACGTGCGCGCCTTTGCCGACCAGATCCGCGCCTTCGTGCCGATGCACTACACCGTGCTGGGTACCGACGGCTTCGGCCGGTCCGACACCCGAGCCAACCTGCGTCGCTTCTTCGAGGTCGACCGCTACTACATCGCCCATGCGGCGATCGCGGCGCTGGCGGCCGAGGGCAAGATGAACGGGAAGGATGTGGCGCGGGCGATCAAGCAGTACAAGATTGATCCGGAAAAGGCCAACCCGACGGGTGTTTGATGTGAGGTGGGGACGGAATCCATCAGGCCCATCCATCCGTCAAGGAGTGGGAGCAGGCGAACGTTGATTTGGTTCGCGACGGTATCGCGATTGCAGGCGAATTGGCAGACAAAGCGGATTGCCGGATCGCTTTCGATGCCGGTCGCAAAATGTTCCGCAAGGAAATGGCTTCCGCGTTTGCCGCTGTGAAGCAGAACGAGACTTACGGGAAAACCGCCGACGAAGACGTGAGGCGTGCCCGCCTGGACCTGATGGCCCAATGGATCCAGGAGGAGGCCAGCCGTCGGGTGCTGGCACGCCTGCGGAAGGATTCCCAGGACCCTGCGATGCAGTGGGCGAGGGCGCAAGCGAACACCCGAATGAAGCACGTTGCCAGCAACTCGGCCGCCGTGGTTTCGCTCGTTTACAGGGAGTTTGGTGTGCCCGAACCCGCCACGCTGGGACCGAGGTCGGCCAGGCAGGCCGCGCAGCTTGCCGAGCGATACGGTGTTCCTGCGGGGCTCGTTCAATCCAGCCCCCAGGGCGCGCGTCGAGTCCGCTGAGCCCTGGGCCGCGGAGCCGATAGGCATTGAGTCGGGATTCCAGCTTTGGCCGCCTTCTCGGCGGGGTAATTTCCGGCCGGGCCAGGTATCGATTGAGTTAACCGGTACCGCCAGGTCGCGTTGTGTTGATCGAGCTGTCTGCCGCTGGCAGCTTGAGCAGCACGACTCCAGTCCAAACAAACCAAACGATTTGCCCAAGCCCGAAAACCGCGCCTAAGCCGGCTAGCGGCGGGACGACCGTGAGAATTCCGGCGGAACCGACGAAGATGCCAAGGTGGCTCAGAAGCTTCGGCTGCGAAGTGGCCCTGAGCGCCGCCAGACTCACCAGCACCAACCAGAGCCCGCCTACGACTTCAATGCCCCCG
>NZ_CAXBJS010000226.1:0-3699 GCF_963976025.1 uncultured Arenimonas sp. | reverse complement strand
CGCATCGAAGCCCGCCGCGAACTGATGGGCGACAACGGCCTGGGCATGTTCGCCTGCCGCATCCTCGACGGCGACCAGGAAATCGCCGTCGCCAATGTCTCGGTCTTCGAACCACCGGACCCCGAGGCCTACCTGGGAAACAGAACCGAATGAACCAACGTACCGTCCTGATCACCGGCGCCAGCCGCGGCATCGGCCGCGGCATCGCCCTGCGCCTGGCCCGCGACGGCTTCGACCTGGTCGTGCACTGCCGCAGCCGCCGCGAACAGGCCGAGGAAGTCGCGACGATGGCGCGCGAGCTCGGCCGCGAGGCCCGCGTGCTTTGCTTCGACGTCGCCGACCGCGCCGCCTGCGCCGAGGCGCTGACCGCCGACATCGAGGCCCACGGTGCCTACCACGGCGTCGTCTGCAACGCCGGCATCGCCCGCGACAGCGCCTTCCCGGCCATGCCCGGCGAGGACTGGGATGCGGTCGTGCACACCAACCTCGACGCCTTCTACAACGTGCTCCAGCCGGTGGTGATGCCGATGGTCCGGCGCCGGAAGCCGGGCCGCATCGTCACCCTTTCGTCGGTGTCGGGCCTGGCCGGCAACCGCGGCCAGACCAACTACAGCGCCGCCAAGGCCGGCATCATCGGCGCCAGCAAGGCGCTGGCGCTGGAACTGGCCAAGCGCGAAATCACCGTCAACTGCGTGGCCCCGGGCCTGGTGGATACCGAGATGCTGGATGAAAGCATCCGCGAGGAAGCCCTGAAGCTGGTCCCGCTGCGGCGCGTGGGTACCGTCGACGAGGTCGCCGCGGTGGTGTCCTTCCTGATGTCCGACGACGCGTCCTACGTTACCCGGCAGGTGATTTCGGTGAACGGGGGCATGCTGTGAGCCGGCACACCGTGGACCGCCGCGTGGTGGTCACCGGCCGCGGTGCGATCAGCCCGCTGGGCCACGACTGGCCGTCGGTACTGGCGCACCTGAAGTCCGGCCGCAACGCCGTGCAGCGCTTCGACGACTGGGGCAGGTACCGCGGTCTCAACACCCGCCTGGGCGTGCCGGCTGCCGACTTCGAGCTGCCCGCGCACTACAACCGCAAGACCACGCGCAGCATGGGCCGGGTGGCACTGCTGGCGACCCTGGCCAGCGAACGCGCCCTGGCCGATGCCGGGCTGCTGGGCGACCCGCTGCTGCAGTCGGGCAAGGTCGGCATTTCCTACGGCAGTTCCGCCGGAACGCCTTCATCGATGAGCGACTTCGGCCGCATGCTGGCCGAGCTCAATACGCAATACATAAACGCCACCACCTACATCAAGATGATGAGCCACACCGCGCCGGTGAACATGGGCGTGTTCTTCGGCATCACCGGTCGCATCGTCACCACGTCCAGCGCCTGCACCTCGGGCAGCCAGGGCATCGGCTACGCCTACGAAGCCATCCGCGCCGGCAGGCAGGTGGCCATGCTGGCCGGCGGCTCCGAAGAGCTCGACGTCACCGCCGCCACCGTCTTCGACACGCTGTTCGCCACCAGCAACGCCAACGACACCCCGGAGCTGACGCCGCGTCCCTTCGACGCCGACCGCGACGGCCTGGTGGTGGGCGAGGGCGCCTGCACCCTGGTGCTGGAAGACCTGGAACACGCCTTGGCCCGCGGCGCCACCATCCACGCCGAGATCGTCGGCTTCGGCACCAACAGCGACGGCCAGCACGTCACCCAGCCCAACGCCGCGACCATGGCCGGCGCGATGCGCCTGGCGCTGGAGGATGCCGGCCTGTCGCCGGACGCCATCGGCTACGTCAACGCCCACGGCACCGCCACCGGCCACGGCGACATCGCCGAAACCACGGCCACGAACGAGGTGTTCGGCGAGCGCATGCCGATCAGTTCGCTCAAGAGCTACACCGGCCACACCCTGGGCGCCTGCGGCGCGCTCGAGGCCTGGGTGACGCTGGAGATGATGCGCGAGGGCTGGTTCCATCCGACCCTCAACCTGCGCAATGTCGACCCGCGCTGCGGCCGGCTCGACTACATCACCGGCGAAGGCCGGGTGCTGGACACCGACTACGCCATGAGCAACAACTTCGCCTTCGGCGGCATCAATACCTCGCTGGTGCTGCGCCGCTGGAATGACTGACCGAGCAAGGGAGACCCAAGCCTGATGAAGCTGCTAGCCCCGATTTTCCTGATCGCCGCCCTGGCCACCACTACCGCGCAGGGGCGTGATTCGCGCCTGCACCTGGATTTCGCCGAAGCCGTGAGGTCCGGGCTGGCCGACGGCACGCTCGATGGTTCGGTCAGTTTCCACCTGGCCGGCGCGGCCACCCCGGCCATCAGCAAGCGGCACGGCGCGGCCAACTCCAACCGCAAGACCAATGCGCTCAACAAGAGCGACGAAGAAGCCTGCCGCTGGGTGCTGATGAGCGTGCTGGTGGCCATGCAGGACCAGGCGCGTTCGCAGGGTGCCAACGCGGTGGTGGACATCACCAGCAACTACAAGAAACAGGAATTCTCCAGCCCCACGCAGTACGAATGCGCGGCCGGGGCGATCATGGCCGGCGTGGCGCTCAAGGGCACCTACGCGACGGTTTCGCGTTGATAGCGCCCGATGGCTGACTGCCACGTCGAGCTGGCCGCGCTGGAGGCGACAGAGTCGCTGGCCACGGTGGGCCTCGACTGGCTGGTCGCCGCCGAGCGCGAGCGGCTGGAAAAGATCACGGCGCCGCTGCGGCGGCGCCAGTTCCTGGCCGGCCACTGGCTGGTACGCGACCTGGCCGCACGCTGCCGGGGCGGTGCGTCCGCCGACTGGCAGCTGGAAGCGGATGACCGCGGGCAGCCGGCGCTACGCCACCGAAACACGCGCCTGTGCGCGTCGATCAGCCACAGCGGCGGCTTCATCGCCGTCGCCGTGGCGAGCCATCCCGTGGGCCTGGACCTGGAATTCCCCGGACGCCCGCGCGACCTCGGCGCGCTGGCAGGCTTCACGTTTTCACCGGAAGAATGCCGTGCCCTCGAAGACACCCCGGCCGAACAGCGGGTGCAGCAGTTCCTTTCCACCTGGAGCCTGAAGGAAGCCTTCGGCAAACGCAGCGGGGAAGGGCTGCAACCATCGCGCGCCCGGCGCATGCTTGCGCGCGAAGCGGACCCCGCGTCCGCGGAAGCCTGGCTGTGGGATTTGCCGGGGCAGGGCGTACTGGCGCTGGCCGCCTGGCCCGGCGCCCGGGTCAATGTGCAGGCAAGCCAGGCGCTTCCAGCGCCCGGCACCTGGTGCTACGAGAACCTGCCGGACTGAACCCGCGCCGGCGGCCACCCACTACATTTCCCCGGCCGCCAGGTCGTCGAGGATCGGGCAATCGGGGCGATTGTCGCCATGGCAGTGCTTCGCCAGCATTTCCAGCGTGCGCTGCATCGACTGCATTTCAGCGATGCGCTGCGACAGGTCGTGGGCATGGGCCAGCGCCAGCTGCTTGACCTCCGCGCTGCTGCGACCGGGGTCGGACCACAGCCCGAGCAGCTGTTGAATCTGCTTCATCGAAAAACCCAGGGTGCGCGAGCGTTTGATGAAACGCAGGCGGTGCAGGTCGGCCTCGCTGTAGAGCCGGTAGTTGGCGAAGGTGCGGCTGGCCGGCGGAATCAGGCCGGTGGCTTCGTAGTGCCGGATCATCTTCGCCGACACCCCGCTCAACGCCGAGGCCTCGCCGATGTTGTGCAGTC
>NZ_CAXBJS010000225.1:0-3719 GCF_963976025.1 uncultured Arenimonas sp. | reverse complement strand
GGCGTGTTCCCGTCCGAACAGATCCGCCGCGAAGTCGAGCTGATCCAGGCCGAAGGCAAGCCGGTGGTCGTCTCGATGGGCAACGTGGCCGCATCGGGCGGTTACTGGATCTCGATGAACGCCGACAAGATCTACGCCGACGAGTCCACCATCACCGGATCGATCGGCATCTTCGGACTGTGGATGACCGCGCCGCGCGTGCTCGACAAGCTGGGCGTGAACACCGACGGCGTCGGCACCACGCAGCTGGCCGGCGCCTTCGACCCGACCCGCCCGCTGGACCCGAACGTCGGTGTCATCATCCAGTCGGTCATCGACAAGGGTTACGCCGACTTCATCGGCAAGGTTGCCGACGCGCGTGACAGTACGCCGGCGCAGATCGACGTGCATGCCCGCGGCCGCGTCTGGTCGGGTGCCCAGGCCAAGGAACGTGGCCTGGTGGACGAACTGGGCGGCCTGGAAGCCGCGCTGGCCGAAGCCGCGACGCTGGCCAAGCTCGAGGAAGGCAAGTACGCGGTGCGCTACATCGAGAAGCCGCTGACGCCGTTCGAGAAGTTCCTGGTCGACATCGGCGGCCAGGCGCGTTTCCAGGGCGCGATGCGCCTGCTGGCGCCGGCCGCGCTGGGCCTGGACCGCGAAACCGCGATGCGCATCGGCAACGAACTGGGCTGGCTGGAAAGCCAGTCGAATACGCCTTACCGGGCGGTCGCGCATTGCCTGTGCGCGCTCTGACGCCGGGCTTGTATCCGGTTTGAACCAAGACGCCCGGGCTTGCCCGGGCGTATTTTTTTCAGTCGTCGGCGGCTTCCAGCGCCTCGTCGCGCGCGGCGGCGCTTTCCTGCAGCGTCACCTCCACCGACTCCGCCCTCTCCAGCGGCGCCTGCATGGCGTCGCGCAGTTCGGTGTGTTCCTCGGCGGTGGCGGTAGCGGCCGTCTGCGGCTCCGGCGGGTCCGGCGTGTCCGTCGGCGCGGGGTCGGAACAGGCACCCAGGGCCAGTACGGCGGCCAGGGTCAACGTCAGCTTGGTCAGGATGTGCATGGTTTCCTCCTCGGGGTCCCTGGCCGCTATCCTAAGCCCCGGCGACGAGGAGATGGCCATGGGCACGAACCGCTGGCGTTTGGACGGGCAGGTGGCGCTGGTCACGGGCGCGAGCGCCGGCATCGGCCGGGCGATCGCCGCCGAGCTGCTGGAGCTGGGCGCCGACGTGATGATCGTCGCGCGTGACCAGGATGCACTGGACGTCGCCGTCGATGAACTCGGGGAGCAGTTCCCGGACGCGGATGTGCGCGCGTTCGCCGCCGACGTCTCCGACACCGAGGAGCGCCGCGAGGTCTTCGACTGGGTCGAGGACCTGGGCACCGGACTTCAGATCCTGGTCAACAACGCGGGCACCAATGCCAGCAAGCCGACCATGGACTACGCCGACGACGAATGGCGCGACATCTTCGAGACCAACCTGTTCTCGGCCTTCGAACTGAGCCGCTTCGCCTTCCCGCTGCTCAGCCAGCATGCGACTTCGTCGATCGTCAACGTCGGCTCGGTGTCCGGCCTGACCCACGTGCGCACCGGCTCGCCCTACGGCATGTCCAAGGCGGCCCTGCACCAGCTAACCAAGAACCTGGCCTGCGAATGGGCCGAGGACGGCGTGCGCGTGAACGCGGTCGCGCCCTGGTACATCCGCACCCGCCGGACCTCGGTGAAGCTGGCCGACCCGGACTACCTGGACGAAGTGCTGGACCGAACGCCCATGGGCCGCATCGGCGAACCCGAGGAAGTGGCCGCCGCGGTCGCCTTCCTGTGCCTGCCCGCTTCGAGCTACGTCACCGGCGAATGCATCGCCGTCGACGGCGGTTTCCTGCGCTACGGTTTCTAGCGGCAGCTCTCGCGCACGATTTGCTTGAGGCGCTCCACTTCCGACTTGCGGTATGCCGCGGTGTCGCTGAAGGCATGCAGCGCATCCGACTCCGCCTGGTCCAGCTTTTTCTTGAACACCTCGCAGGCCGAAGCATCGTCCAGGCGCACGCAGGAGTCTTCCACCCAGCGGCACACGGCCCCGAAGGCGCCGGCGTCGTAACCCAGCACCGCCAGCGGCACGCAGCGCGGATTGGGGTCGTAGTTTTCGCTGAAGCGGGTTTCGCCGTCGTAGGCCGTGCATTGGTACAGCGGCGGCGGCGGGTAATACATGGGCAGCGGCTCGGGCGCGACTTCGGCGGAAGCTGGCGCGGGTGCCGGCACGGGTGACGCGGGCGCCGGCCGCGGCGGCGGATCCTTCGGCTTCACCATGCTGCGCTGCTGCTGGGTCTGGCCCGCGGGGCAGGGCTCATCCTGCAGCATCACCCGGCCCTGGCTGTCGGTGCAGCGGTAGACGGTGATGTCCTGCCCGCCGGCCGGGCCGACGAGGGCCAGCAAAATGGCTAAGCTTGGCCAGCCGGGTCTGCGCATGTGCGCATTCTCCGCCGCTCGCGCCCCTCCTTCCAGTCCAGGCCCGCCATGACCCGACCGATGCGCTGTTTCGCCCTGCTCGCCGCCTTCCTGCTCGCTCCGCTGGCCCAGGCGGCCATCCCGGCAGCACCCGATCGCGATGAAGGCGACGGTCCCTGGCCGCAGCTGATCCTGCGCGGCGCGACGGTCATCACCGGCACCGGTTCGCCGGCCTACGGCCCGGTGGACATCGTCATCGAAGGCAACCGCATCACCCGCGTGCAGATCGTCGGCAGCGCCAACGCGCCCATCGATCCGGAAAACCGGCCGGCGCTGAAGCAGGGCGGCCGCGAGATCGACCTCAGCGGCCACTACGTAATGCCCGGCATCGTCGACATGCACGGCCACATCGGCGGCGACGAGCAGGGCGTGACCGCCGAGTACGTCTACAAGCTCTGGCTGGCGCACGGCATCACCAGCGTGCGCGACCCGGGCTGCGGCAACGGCATCGAATGGTGCGCGTCGGAAGCCAAACGCAGCGCCGCCAATGCCATCACCGCGCCGCGCATCTTCCCCTACGTCTTCTTCGGCCAGGGCGTCGACGGCCCGATCACCACGCCCGAACAGGCGCGCCAGTGGGTGCGCTCGATGAAGGCCAAGGGCGCGCTGGGCATGAAGTGTTTCGGCTACCGTCCCGACATCCTGGAAGCGGCCTTCGACGAACTGCGCAAGCAGGGCATGGGCAGCGCCTGCCACCACGCCCAGCTCGACGTCGCCCGCGTGAACGTGCTCACCACCGCGCGCTGGGGCCTGACCACCATGGAACACTGGTACGGCCTGCCCGAAGCGCTGTTCGACGGCCAGACCGTGCAGCAGTACCCGGCCGACTACAACTACATGGACGAACAGCACCGCTTCGGCGAAGCCGGCAAGCTGTGGGCGCAGGCTTCGGAGAAGGGCAGCGAACGCTACGAGGCGGTCATCGGCGAGCTGCTTGAGCTCGGCTTCACGCTCGACCCCACCTTCACCATCTACCAGGCCACCCGCGACCTGATGCGCGCGCGCACCGCCGACTGGCACGCCGATTACACGCATCCGGCACTGTGGGATTTCTTCACGCCCAGCCGGCACAACCACGGCAGCTTCTTCTTCGACTGGGGCAGCGAAGAAGAGACCGCGTGGAAGGACAACTACCGTCGCTGGATGGCCTTCGTGAACGACTACAAAAACCGCGGCGGCCGGGTCACCGTCGGCAGCGACTCGGGCTACATCTACAAGACCTACGGCTTCGGCACCA
>NZ_CAXBJS010000224.1:0-3721 GCF_963976025.1 uncultured Arenimonas sp. | reverse complement strand
CGGCAACGACCTGGTGCAGGCCCTGGGCGGCCCCGGCACCACGCAGGGCTGCCCGGCCCCGTGAAGACGGCCCCGGGCCGCCCTGCCGGGTGGCTCCGGGGCCCCGGACCCCTGAAAACCGGGCCCCGCGACGGGGTCCGGAAGGGTCGTTTGCGACTTGTCCCCGCCGAAGGGCGGCTGCTATACTTTTGCGGCTTCAGGGAACGCTACTGAGTCCTACTTGAACCGCGCGTCCCCTCCCGTTTCGCCCCACGCCCATCGGTTGCCGGTCTTCCAACTGGCCCTCGGGTGCGCCGCCGCCGGCATCGCGGCGGTCTGGGCGGGCAGGGAAGCTGCCCTGGCCTGGCTGGCGGGTGCGGCGGTGATCGCGGCGGCACAGTGGGTCTTCAGCTGGCGAACGGAGCTGAGGTCGCGCTCGGCTCCGGCAGTCCGGATGTTCAGCCGGCTGCTCCTGGGGACGGTGCTCAAGTGGTTGGTGGTCGGCGCGGGTCTCGTGCTGGCCATGACCCAGGGCCTCCCTCCCGCCCATGTCCTCGGGGGCGCGTCACTCGCCGCCCTCGCCCAAATTTTCAGTCTGCCTTGGTTGCTTCGATGAACCGACTCATGCAAGTCGCCGGTGACAGTCCCAGCGAATACGTCACGCACCATCTCCAGCATTGGCAGGTGTCCATTGGCGAGGGCGCCTTCTGGACCATCAACGTCGACAGCATGATCATGGCGATCGCCATCGGCGTGCTGGGCCTGGGCCTGTTCTGGTTCGTCGGCCGCCGCGCCACCGCCGGCGTGCCGGGCAAGCTGCAGGCTTTCCTCGAGCTGGCCGTCGAGTTCGTCGACACCCAGGTGCGCGACGTGTTCCACGGCAACCGCAAGTTCGTCGCCCCGCTGGCGCTGACGATCTTCGTCTGGATCCTCCTCATGAACTCCGTGAAGATGATCCCGGTCGACCTGCCGCCGGGCATCGCCAAGATGTTCGGCGCCGAATACTTCCGCGCCGTGCCGACCACCGACCTCAACATCACCCTGGCGATGTCGATGACGGTGCTGCTGCTCATGATCGCCTTCGCGATCAAGTCCAAGGGCGGCTTCGGTTTCACCAAGGAACTCTTCACCGCGCCTTTCCACGCGGAAGGCGTCGGCATGAAGATCGTGCTGGCCCCGGCGAACTTCGGCCTGAACATCATCGAGCTGCTGTCCAAGCCGGTCAGCCTGGCCATGCGACTGTTCGGCAACATGTACGCCGGCGAGCTGGTCTTCCTGCTGATCGCCCTGCTGGGCGCGGCCGGTGGCCACTTCATCATGGACGTGGGCGGCTTCGGCGGCACCACCGGCGGCATCCTGGCCTTCCTGGGCGCGGTGCTGGCGGGTGCGGGCTGGTCGATCTTCCACATCCTGGTCATCACGCTCCAGGCCTTCATCTTCATGATCCTCACCGTGGTTTATCTGTCGATGTCCACGGAAGCGCACTGATCCAGTTCCACCCTTAGTTCCTGTTTTCGTCCTAACCCCAACCGACTTGTAAAAAAGGATTGCACCATGGACATGTCTCTCGTCGCCGCCATCCAGAGCTCGACCGCCCTTGCCATCGGCATCATCATCGGCCTGGGCGCGCTCGGCGCCTGCATCGGCATCGGCATCATGGGCTCGAAGTTCCTCGAGAGCGCCGCCCGCCAGCCCGAGCTGGTTCCGATGCTGTCCGGCCGCATGTTCCTGCTGGCCGGCCTGATCGACGCCGCGTTCATCATCGGCCTGGCCATCGCGCTGTTCTTCGCCTTCGCGAACCCGCTGCTGGCCCAGCTGGCCTGATCAGCCGGGTCGCCACGGTGACGCCGCCGGCCACGCGCCGCGGCGTCACTTGCCTCGTCATCGCGGAGTAGTCGCAATGGATATCAACGCCACCTTTATCGGACAGGCCCTCGCGTTCGCGATCCTGATCTGGTTCTCGTACAAGTTCGTATGGCCGCCGATGATGGGCGCCATCGAAGAGCGCCAGCAGAAGATCGCCGAAGGTCTGGCTGCGGCCGACCGCAGCAAGAAGGACCTGGCCCAGGCGGAAGAGAAGGTCGCCGAGGCCCTGCGCGAAGCCCGTACCAAGGCCAACGAGATCATCGAGCAGGCCCATGGCCGCGCGAACCAGATCATCGATGCCGCCAAGGTCGAGGCCATCGCCGAAGCCGGGCGCCAGAAGGCCCTGGCCCTGTCGGAAATCGACTCGGCCGCCAACCGTGCCAAGGAAGACCTGCGTCGCCAGGTTTCCGCGCTCGCGGTTGCCGGTGCCGAGAAGCTGATCCGCAAGGAGATCGACGGCAACGCCCACAAGGCGCTGCTGGACGAACTCGCCGCCGAGATCTGAGGTCCAGCCCGCCATGAGCCAAGCCCTCACCCTCGCCCGCCCGTACGCCCGTGCCGCCTTTTCGCTGGCCCAGGACGCGGGCCGGCTGCCCCAGTGGTCGGCCCTGATCGGCTTTGCCGCCCAGGCCGCCGCCGTGCCGGAGGCGCACGACGCCGTCGTGCACCCGCTGGCCAAGGCCGACGACCTGGTCGAACTGCTGCTGCCCCCGGGCGACAGCGACCCGACCTTCCGCCAGTTCCTGGCCGTGCTGGCGGACAACCGCCGCCTGGCCCTGCTGCCGGAAATCGCGGGTCTGTTCGACCAGCTGCGTGCCGAGGCCGAGCGCGTGGTCAAGGCCACCGTCACCTCCGCCCAGCCGCTGGACGCCGCCGAACTGGAGATGCTGCGCAGCTCGCTGCGCAAGCGCTTCGGTCGCGAGGTCGAGCTGGCGACGGCGGTGGACGCCGGGCTCATCGGCGGCGCGGTTATCGATACCGGCGAAGTCGTGATCGACGGCTCGCTCCGCACCAAGCTGGCGCGCCTTGGCGCGGCGCTGGCGAACTGAACACGATTTTCCTTTGAACCAAGTGCCGGCCCAGGCCGGACGACCCAGGGATACCCCCATGCAGACGCTCAACCCGTCCGAAATCAGCGAACTGATCAAGTCCCGCATCGAGAAGGTCAAGCTGACCGCCGAAGCCCGCAACGAAGGCACCGTCACCTCGGTGTCCGACGGCATCGTGCGCATCCACGGCCTGGCCGACGCGATGCAGGGCGAAATGATCGAGCTGCCGAACAGCACCTACGCGCTGGCCCTGAACCTCGAGCGCGACTCGGTCGGCGCCGTCGTCCTGGGTGACTACGAGCACCTGCGCGAGGGTGACGTGGCCAAGACCACCGGCCGCATCCTGGAAGTGCCGATCGGCCCCGAGCTGCTGGGTCGCGTCGTCAACGCCCTGGGCGAGCCGATCGACGGCAAGGGCCCCATCGCCTCGTCGCTGACCGCGCCGGTCGAGAAGGTCGCGCCCGGCGTGATCGAGCGCCAGTCGGTGTCGCAGCCGGTGCAGACCGGCTACAAGTCGGTCGACGCCATGATCCCGATCGGCCGCGGCCAGCGCGAGCTGGTCATCGGTGACCGCCAGACCGGCAAGACCGCCCTGGCCATCGACGCCGTGATCAACCAGAAGGGCACCGGCATCAAGTGCGTCTACGTGGCCATCGGCCAGAAGGCCTCCACGATCGCCAACATCGTGCGCCGCCTGGAAGAAAACGGCGCCCTGGCGCACACCATCGTCGTCGCCGCCACCGCGTCCGAATCGGCCGCCATGCAGTACATCTCGGCCTACTCGGGCTGCACCATGGGCGAGTACTTCCGCGACCGCGGCGAAGACG
>NZ_CAXBJS010000223.1:0-3721 GCF_963976025.1 uncultured Arenimonas sp. | reverse complement strand
CCCGGGCGCATCCAGCAGATGTCGTCGCCGACCGTCCAGACCTTCCAGCCGTCGCGGCGATAACCTTCCGGCGGGATGAGCATGGCCAGGTTGGTCTTGCCGCAGGCCGACGGGAACGCCGCCGCGACATAGTGGGTTTCACCCTGCGGATTCTCGATGCCGACGATCAGCATGTGTTCGGCCAGCCAGCCCTCGTTGCGGGCCTGGTAGCTGGCGATGCGCAGGGCGTGGCACTTCTTGCCCAGCAGGGCGTTGCCGCCGTAGCCCGAGCCGTAGCTCTGGATGGCCAGTTCTTCCGGGAAATGCATGATGAAGCGGCGGTTCGGATCGAGTTCGCCGATCGAGTGCAGGGTCATCAGGCGCATGTTCGCCACCACGTAGGGGCTGTCGGTGATCTCGACGCCGCAGCGCGACAGCGGCGATTCGATCGGGCCCATGCAATAGGGAATGACGTACATGGTGCGGCCGCGCATGCAGCCCTTGTACAGGGCGTCCATCTCGGCGTGGGCCTCGTCGGGTGCCATCCAGTTGTTGTTCGGGCCGGCGTCGGCGGGGTTGTGGGTGCAGACGAAGGTGAGGTGTTCGACGCGCGCCACGTCCGAGGGGCTGGACCGGTGCAGGTAGCAGTTCGGATGGGTCTGTTCGTTGAGCTTCACCAGGTCGCCGGTGGTCAGCATCAGCTCGACCAGGCTGGCGTGTTCGGCGTCGGAGCCGTCGCACCAGTGCACGGCGTCGGCTTGGGTGAGCTGGGCGACCGAATCGACCCACTGGTTGAGGCTGGCGAGCTTGCTTGTCATGACCGGGAGGGCTCCTGTCGGGGCCTGAAAGGGAAAGTTGGACGAAGCTAGTCCGGGATCAACGTGGCCATGACGTGGCCGACGTAGGCTTCGAATTCATCGTGGTGCAGCCGCGGCTGGCCAAGCTGCAGCGACAGCTGCAGGAAGCCCACGTAGGCGGCATAGGTAAGGCGTGCGCGGTTCTGCGCGTCCAGGCGCGGCAGGCCGGCCTGGCGGAAACTGGCGGCAAGGTAATCAAGCCGGCGCTGGGAAACGCGGCTCAGCACCGGCTGCACGACCGGGTGGTCGAGTGCCTTGAGCAGTTCGCTGTAGATGATGTGCGGCTTGAGTTCGTGCGCCACCAGCTGGAACAGCGCCTTGAGGCGCGCGCGCGGCTCCGGCACGGCCTCGAGCTGGCCGAACACGGTTTCCTGTTCCATCACTTCCCAGCGTTCGAGCGCGGCGACCAGCAGCGCTTCGCGCGAAGGGAAGTGCCAGTAGAAGCTGCCCTTGGTCACTCCGAGGCGGCGTGCCAGCGGTTCGACGGCGACAGCCGCCAGCCCCTGCTCGGCGATGACGTCGAGCGCGGCCAGGGCCCAGTCCTCGGCGCTGAGGCGGGCCGGGCGATCCAGTTTGGAAGCAGGGGTTACCATACGGTCGGCAAGTTTACGGGATGGAGCGATCATGCACCATACGGACTGGTATTGACAGGCGAACAAATCGCAACCCATACTCGGCCGTATGGTTCATTTCGCCCCCGCCGTCACGATGCCCGGCACGCGCCCGCTTTCCCTCGCGGGCGGCGGCGGCGTGCGTCTGGAAGCCAGCGCGGCCGATGGCGTTTCCCCGGGCCTGCTGCTCGCCCACGGCTTTGGCCAGACGCGCCAGGCCTGGCTGGGCACCCAGCGCCGCCTGGCGCAATCGGGCCGGGCCAGCCTGGCCTGGGACCTGCGCGGCCACGGCCAGTCCGGGCGCAACCCCGCCGACCTGCCCTACCGCGGCGAACAGTTCGTCGATGATGTCGTGCTCGCGGCCAGCGCCCTGGGCGCCGGCCCGGTGCTGGTGGGCGCCTCGATGGGCGGCCTGACCGGCCTGATGGCCCAGGCCCGCGACCGGGTGTTCTCGGCGCTGGTGCTGGTGGACATCACGCCGCGCTGGGAAGCCTCGGGCGTCGAACGCATCCTGGGTTTCATGACCGCGCATCCCGACGGCTTCGAATCCTTCGAACACGCCGCCGAGGAAATCGCCGCCTACCTGCCACACCGCCGCCAGCGCAAATCGCCGGCGCAGCTGGCCCACCTGCTCAAGCCTCGCGAAGATGGCCGCCTGGGCTGGCACTGGGACCCGCGCCTGCTGGCCGAATTCATTCCTTCCACCGGCGACCTGCAGGGCGCCATCGAAGACGCCTGCCGCGGCCTGGACGTGCCGGTGCTGCTGGTCAGCGGCGGCCGCAGCGACCTGGTCAGCGACCAGACCGTCGGCCATTTCCTGGAACTGGCGCCACACGCGCATCATGTCCGCCTGCCCGATGCCACCCACATGGTGGCAGGTGACGACAACGACGCCTTCACCGATACCCTGCTTGAGTTCCTGAGCACACTGGCCGCCCCCCACGCGGCCACCCACGGAGAATCTTCATGAGCATCCTCGCGCCCTTCCTCGCCCTGTTGCTGGCGATCCTGGTCGTCGCCTACCACCGGCTCAGCCTGGCGGTATTCACCGCGATATCGGCCACGCTGCTGGTGGCCGTCGGCCTGGCCGGCGCCAACCTCACCGCGACGGTCATCGCCGCCGTGCTGCTGGCCCTCGGCACGCTGCCCCTGCTCATCACCCCGGTGCGGCAGAAGTTCATCACCACGCCACTGCTGAAGTTCTATACGAAGATCCTGCCGCCGCTGTCGGACACCGAACGCACCGCGCTGGAAGCCGGCACGGTCGGCTTCGAAGGCGAGCTGTTCTCGGGCATGCCCAAGTGGGACCAGCTGCTGGCCCAGCCCAAGCCTGTGCTCACCGCCGAGGAACAGGCTTTCCTGGACGGTCCGGTGGAAGAAGTCTGCCGCATGACCAACGACTGGGAAATCACCCATGTCCATGCCGACCTGACCCCGGAGATCTGGGAATTCCTGAAGAAGAAGAAGTTCTTCGGCATGATCATCCCGAAGGAATACGGCGGCCTGGGCTTCAGCGCGCTGGCCCACCACAAGGTCATCCAGAAGCTGGCCTCGGTCTCGGCCACGCTCAGCTCCACCGTCGGCGTGCCCAACTCGCTGGGCCCGGCCGAACTGCTGCTGCACTACGGCACCAAGGAACAGAAGGACCACTACCTGCCGCGGCTCGCCGACGGCCGTGAAGTGCCCTGCTTCGCCCTGACCGGTCCCTTTGCCGGTTCCGACGCCACCTCCCTGCCCGACTTCGGCATCGTCTGCGAAGGCGAGTGGAACGGCGCCAAGGTGCTGGGCGTCAAGCTGACCTTCGACAAGCGTTACATCACGCTGGCGCCGGTGGCTTCCGTCATCGGCCTGGCCTTCCGCCTGCATGACCCGGACAAGCTGCTGGGCGAAGAATCCGACCGCGGCATCACGCTCGCCCTGGTGCCTCGCGATACCCCGGGGCTGGAAGTCGGCCGCCGCCACTTCCCGCTCAACTGCGCCTTCCAGAACGGCCCGGTGCGCGGCCACGAAGTGTTCCTGCCGCTGAGCCAGCTGATCGGCGGCGAAGACTACATCGGCGCCGGCTGGCGCATGCTGGTCGAGTGCCTCAGCGTCGGCCGCGCGATCACCCTGCCCTCCACGTCCTCGGGTGCGTCCAAGCTGGCCGCCGTGGTCACCGGCGCCTACGCCCGCGTGCGCAAGCAGTTCGGCCTGTCGATCGGCCGCTTCGAAGGCGTCGAGGAAGCCCTGGCCCGCCTGGCCGGCCATGCCTACGCCTGCGCGGCGCTGTCGCAG
>NZ_CAXBJS010000222.1:0-3795 GCF_963976025.1 uncultured Arenimonas sp. | reverse complement strand
GGCTGTCACCGTGCTCGACGAGAAGGCCGCCATCCGCAAGGCCATCATCACCATGGCCGGGCGCAAGGAAGAGGGTGATTTCACCTCTGCCGGCAGTCCGAACCTCAACGCCCTGGCGAAGCTGACCGGTTTCCGCGTCGACCGCGAGTCGATGAACGAGGTCTGGCTCCAGCTGCAGGAAGAAGCCAAGGCTGCGAGCGACGCTGGCGACGAGGCCGACACCGACGCCGACGCTGGCACCGGCGACACGCAGGACGAGGGCTAAGCCATGGAGCTGGAGGCCCTGTTCGCCGAGTACCGCCGCCAGGCGGACGACAACGCCAGCCCGCAACTCACCTCGAACGCGACCCTGTTCGACTGGGTGAACGAAGCTGAGCGTGAAGCGGCGATCCGGGCCTCCTTGCTTTTTGACGACACGTCGTCGTTCCTGTCGATCGCTGTGGTGGCCGGAACCCACACCTATCCCCTCGATGCGCGGATCCATGCGATCGAGAACGCCTCCCTGCAGCTGACCGCTGGCGGGCGGCCCACCGACCTGGACCTGGTCGGCATGGACAAAATCCAGTCGGACTGCGACTGGAAGACCAAGACCGGCCGGCCGAGGTACGCCGTGCACCGCGAGCGCCTTGGTCTGCGACTGTGGCCGACTCCGTCTGAGTACTACGCGGGCACGCTCTCCCTCGAGGTCTACCGCTACCCCTTCGAAAAAATGATCGCGCTCGACGACGAGCCGGAGATCCCGGAAGAGCACCACCTGGGCCTGGTCGACTGGCTCCTGTGGCGCACGTTCTCCCAGAAGGACGGCGAGCAATACGATCCGGGCCGCGCCAACGATGCGCTGGGCCGCTTCGAACAACGATTCGGTGAGCGCGACAGCGCCGACGTCATGCGGCGCAAGCGCGAGCGCAGTCGGGTCACCACCACCTACGGGGGCCTGTAATGGCCGGCGTCAGCTCCAAGGACCTGCTCCGCATGGCGGGCTGGCCGCTGGGCATCGCCAATCGCCCGCCCGAAGAGGCCATGCCCACCGACGAGGACGGCAACGTCCTGGCGCTGCGGGCGGCCAAGAACATCGACATCGACGACCAGGGCAAGCCGCGCCGGCGCCCGGGCGGCGAACTGGCGCTGGCCGCGGAGGGGCTGCACTCGCTGTGGGCCCATGACCGCTTCCCACTGATGCTGGGCGTGCACGCCGGTGACGTCGTCGCCTTCGACCCCAGCGAAGACATGGAGGCGCTCGGCGCGAGCCTTGAGCGCCCCAACCAGCCGATGAGCTACGACGTCCTGGCCGGCAACGTCTACGCCAGCAACGGCTGGGACAAGCTCCAGATCCGCGGCGATGGCACCGTTCGGAGCTGGGCCGCCGAGTGCCCGGGTGGCCAGCCGCTGGCCGTGATCTCGCCAGGGGTCGGTGGCCTGCGCCAGGGCAAGTACCAGGTGGCCGTGACGTTCATCGACGTCGACGGCCGCGAGGGCGGGGCGTCGCTGCCGGTGGAGCTCGAGCTCGCCGCCGGCGACGGCATCACCCTGACCAACTTCCCGGTGGCACAGGATCCGCGCACGGCCATCATGCGCGTCTACCTGAGCCACCCGGACAGCGACGTGCTCTACGCCGTCCAGGACCTGGCCCTGAGCACCAGCAGCTACCTGGTCGGCATGCACACGCCGGGAGGGAAGCTCGACAAGCTGTTCCTGGCGCCCATGCCGGCGGGCCAGATCGTGCGGGCGGTCAACGGCCGCCAGATCGTGGCATGCGGCCGTCTGCTGCGCTGGTCGCCGGCGTTGACGTACGGCCTCACCATCCTGCACCGCGCCTTCCAGCGCTACGACGCGGAGCTCACCCTGGTCGAGCCGGCCGGCCAGGCCGAAGGCTCGGGCCTGTTCGTCGCCACCGCCGCCGGCGACGGCAAGCGGGCAGGGCGCACGTACTACTTGACCGGGCCCGACCCGGCGAACTGGCAGCGCGTCATTGCCTACCCGCACGGCGCCGTGCGCGGGAGCGCCACCCAGATCGACGCCAGCGCGCTGGGCCTGGAGCAGTCCGGCCTGGTGCCGGTGTGGCTCTCTGACCACGGCCAGTTCGTCATTGGCCTGCGCGGCGGCCAGGTGATGGAGCTGCACGCCGATCGCTACGCCGCGCCGGCCCACGCCGACCACGCCAGCATCGCGCTGCGCGAATTCGGCGGCGTCCGCCACCTGATCGCCACCCTGCGCGGGGGCCAGGTGTCGGGCATGGCTGCGGTCGATCTGGCCGAAGCCGAGGTCTGGAAAAACGGTGAGCGCATCAGCTAAGCCGACGCGCGCTTCGCTCCGCGAGCGGTACCGACTGCTAGTCGAGCACCGCACCGGAGTCTGCAAAGGCTGCCCGCACTACATCCACCCCCGCGCCCTGGTGCCCGCCATGTGCGGCGTCTGCGGCTGCGTGGTGTCGGGAAAGGTTCGCCTGCCTGGCGAGAAATGCCCGCGAGGGCGCTGGTAATCCCATCCACCGAGGACACGCCCATGCTGCATCCCAATATTCTGGCCGCGCGCCACCGCGATGAAGCCCTGCAGGCCATCCGCGCCCACAAGTACGAGCGGACCGACAGCGGCATCGTCATCCCGAGCATGAAGATCGCGATCGGCGGCGTGTTCGAAGTCGCCGGCAATGATGGCGTCTATGACGTCTGCCCGAACCTGATCCCCACCGAAGGCCTGAACCACATCATCTCGGTTGCCCTGGCCCAGGGCACCCAGAAGTCTGCCTTCTACATCGCCCTGTTCAGTGGCGACGTGACGGTGCAGGCCACCTGGACCGGCGCGAACTTCGTCGAGAACGCCACCGAGTTCACCAACTACACCGGCGAGCGCCAGGAGTGGGTGAACGGCGCGGTCGCCGCCGGCTCGGTGAGCAACACCGCCAGTCCGGCCGTGTTCCCGATCACCGGCGCGGGTGGCACCGTGCGCGGCATCGCGCTGCTCGAGGCCAACGCCAAGGGCTCCGTCGAAGGCGTCCTGGTGGCGGCTTCGAAGCTGTCGGTGGCCAAGGTCATGGCCTTGGACGAGGAGCTCAAGGCCAAGTACACCCTGAGCGCGACCTCGACCTGACCTGTGGCCGGCCGATACGACGGCTGGCACCACAAGAAGGGTGCCAGCGAGGCCTCCCCGGAGGACCTGGCTGGCGCCCGGAAGGTGCTCGGCGAGCTCGAGAATCAACTCAAGCTCGGCGGCATCCAGTCTGGGGTGCTGCGAAAGCGGCTCACCAACGGCACCCTGATCGAGGCCCACATCGACATGGGCGTGCCGACGGTGAAGATCCAGCCGAAGAAGCAGGAGGGCGTCGGCCGCCGCGACTTCTCCGGCAACTTCGTCGTCTGGGGCCGCACGCTGGCCCTAGTAGATGGCCACGACCTGGAGAACCCGCAGCAGTGCCTGCGCACCAACCCGCAGGCCGACAACTGGGTGACCCTGACCTATGCAGGCTCCGACGTCGCGCGCAGCGACGGGGTGTTCGCCCACACCTTCCCAAAAGGACTGGGCCGGGCCGGCAACATTGACTGGGTCAGCGCGGACGGCGAGCGGATTAGCTGGTACGGCCCGAGCTCGCGCATGTTCGTGGATGCCTATATCCAGCCGGCGCATCAGTTCGGGAAGTACGTGTTCCACCTGGGCCAGCCGCTGCTCGACGTCGAGGACTACATCACCGACAGCGAGGACCCGTTCCCCGACCGGTTCATCACCGGGGCGGCGCTGGTGCAAACGACCGACGGCCTGTGGCTCTACTGCATGCAGAACCTGGGCCAGAACGGTGTGACC
>NZ_CAXBJS010000221.1:0-3882 GCF_963976025.1 uncultured Arenimonas sp. | reverse complement strand
GTTGGTGAGCGCGACGTCACCGGTGTTGGTCAGGGTGACGGTGTAGCTGAGGGTGTCGCCTTCGGTGATGTCGCCCGACGCATCCGCATCCGCCGTCAGCGTCGCCGTCGACTTGGCGAGAGTGAGCGCCGGCACCTGGATGACCGGCGTGGTCACCGTGTTGGAGTCGGTCGGGCCGGGAACCTCGTTGCTGGTCGCACTGGCGGTGTTGACCACTTCGCCGGCCTGGGCCTCGGCGGGCGTAACGACATGCGTGCCCGTCAGGATGCAGGTACCGCCCGCCGGGACCGTCGCGCACGTCGTGCTGCCCGGCGTGAGTTGGCCATCGCTGACCACCACGTCGGTCAGGTCGACGTTGCCGGTATTGGTCGCAGTGATCGTGTATTCCAGGGTGTCGCCGGCGTTGACGAAGCCGTCGCCGTTGACGTCGGTGTCCAGGACCGCGGCATCCTTGACCAGGGTCAGGGCCTGAACCTGGAGAACGACGGTGTTCTCGGTCGCCGAGCAGACCGGGTCCAGTCCGGCCCGGCAGACCTGGTCGGCGGTGACCGTGGCGGTGTTGTCCACGCTGCCGGCGTCGATATCGGCCTGGTCGAGCGTGTGGGTGCCGGTGCAGACCAGGCTCTGGGAGGCCGGCAGGCTGGCCGGCAGCGCGGTCGCGGAACCACCGATCTGGCAGCTCAGGGCGCCCAGCAGCGGGTCGGATACCGACACGCCCGAGGCGGGGCCGGTGCCGGTATTCTGGACGGTGATCGTGTAGGAGATCTCGTCGCCGATATTGGCCACGCCCGTTGGCGCAACCACGTCGGGATCCAGCGCGCCCGACTTGGACACAATAAGTGCCGGCGTCAGCAGGGCGTCCGTGTCGGTGGCGGTGTCGTTGCCCGGGTTGGGATCGGTGATGCCCGCAGGCGCCGTGACCGTGGCGGTATTGATGGCGTCCTGGGCCGAAGCGGAACCGAGGCAAAGCAGCAAGTTGAGCGCCAAAGCGGCAAGGCACAGGCGCGCACCCGCGCCGGGACTCCGTCCCGATTCGATATCCACAGTCACCTTGCCCCCTGGTAAAAAAATTAAAACAGCGCCTTGGAAACTTCTCTGGAAACTGGGCGCTTAATCCCACTCATGCAAAACGCGTGCCATCTACAGGCCGGCGCACGTTCGAAGGGGTCATTGCCCCTTCGATACCTTCACAAGCCTCCTACACGCCCCTCCCCAAAGGCAAGAACCGCCCGCCTCTTGTCCAAAAACACTGATATTTCAATAGTCTGCAAAGCTTTGTTGCGGCCAGGCAGCGGCGTTGGAGGGCAAAATGCGCCGTTTTGCGTCAGTACCCACGGCCCGGTCCGGGCGCGTGAACGGCGTCACACTTTCAATCGGGGGTCCCGGAAGCGGGGCCGGCAGATGCCAGCAGGGCCTCCACCGCCGCCCGGGGCGGCAGGGACCAGTCCACCGGCGCCTTGCCGGCCACCTGCAGCCAGCGGTTGGCCTTGCTGAAGTGGCCGCAGCCAAGGAAACCCCGGTGCGCCGACAGCGGCGAGGGGTGCGGGGCCCGCAGCACGCAGTGCCGCCCCTGCAGCAGCTTGCCCTTGGCCTGGGCGTAGGCGCCCCAGAGCATGAAGACCAAGCCTTCCTTTTCCCGGTCCAGGGCCTGGACGATGGCGTCGGTGAAGCCTTCCCAGCCCTTGCCCTGGTGCGAACCGGCCCGGCCTTCCTCGACCGTGAGCACCGCATTGAGCAGCAGCACGCCCTGACGGGCCCAGGGCAGCAGGCAGCCGTGGCCGGGCGGCGCATGGCCCTGGTCGGCCTGGATTTCCTTGTAGATATTGAGCAGCGACGGCGGCACCGGCACGCCCGGCAGCACCGAAAAACACAGACCGTGGGCCTGGCCGGCACCGTGGTAGGGGTCCTGGCCCAGGATGACCACCTTCACCTGGTCGAAGGGCGTGGCGTCGAGGGCGGAAAAGATGCGCGGGCCGGGCGGGAAGATGTGCTTTCCGGCCGCTTTTTCCCTACGCAGGAAGGCCGATAGTTCCTGCATGTCCGGGCGCTGCAGGTAGTCGCCGACCCGGGCCTTCCAGCCCGGTTCCAGGCGGACGCGGTCGCCGGCCACCCTACTTGCCGAGCTTGGCCCGCAGCAGCCGGCCCACGCGCAGCTGGAACAGCAGCTTGGTCACCAGCAGGCGTTCTTCGATGGGCTTTTGCACCAGGTCGTTGGCACCGGCGCGCAGCAGGTCGCTCTGGTTGGCCGGGTTGGCGTCGCCGGTCATCACCAGCACCGGCAGCAGGCCCTTGGCGTAGCCGAATTCGTTGCGGATCGACTTGAGCAGGTCGTTGCCGGTCAGCTCGCCCTTCAGGTAGACGTCGGTCAGCACCACGTCCGGTCCGGGCACCTTGCCCTGCGCGCGCGCGGTTTCCAGGTGGGCGATGGCGTCTTCCACGCCGGTGGCGTGGGTGACGGTGAGCCCGTGTTTTTCCAGCATGCGCCGGGTCGCCATGGCGACCTCGACGTACAGCACTTCGCCACCGGCTTCGGACTCAGGCGCCACGTAACCCTTGATGAAGGCCGCCAGGGCGTTGAAGCCCAGCGACTTGTCGAAGTAGTCGGTGACGTCGTCACTGATCGAGCGGCTTTCCAGGCGTTCCTGCACGTCGCCGGAAACCACGATGATCGGGATATAGGCCTGGGGCGTGTGCTCGCGCAGGTAGCGGGCGAGGTCGAGCCCGTCCATGTCGGGCAGGCGCAGGGCCATGGTGACCAGGTTGACCGCGCCGGCCTGCAGGGCGGCCTTGGCCTCCTCGCCGGTTTCGCAGCCGACGAACTCCATGTCGGGCAGCTGCTGGCGCAGGACGCCTTCGATCATCTTGCGCACGACCTTGGAGCCGTCCACGACCATGATGCGCGGGCTGGTGGTGTCGAAGCTTCGGAAACTCGGGCTGTTCATGTCACACGTCCGTAGGACGGGTCCGACGTAGATGATGCCCGGTTGCGAGCCACGCGCCCAGCCACCCCATCGCCGCGGCCCCGAAAAGCAGCGCTGCAGTGCCCCGCCAGCCCGGCCCGGAAAGGGCGAACTGGCTGCCGTAGCTGGCCACCAGGGCGGTCAGGCGGCCCTGCAGCAGGCCCCCGGCCACGGCCAGCAGCACCAGCGCCAGGGCGCCCGCAGCCAGGCCGTACCAGGCGCCCAGGTACAAAAACGGCCGCCGGACGAAGCCGTCGGTGGCACCCAGGTGCTGGAGCACGGCGATTTCCTCGCTGCGTGCGCCGATGTCCAGGCGCACCGTATTGCCCACCACCAGCAGCACACCCAGGCCCAGCAGCACGGCCACGACCTGCACCACGCGTTCGCCAAAGGCCAGCCAGGCGGTGAGGCGCTGGCGCCAGAGCGCGTCGTGCTGCACCACTTCGGCTTCGGGCAGGGCGCGCAGGTCGTCGGCCAGGGCGCTGCCGTCGTCGTCGCCGGCGGGCGAAACCACCAGCACGTAGGGCAGCGGGTTGCCTTCCAATACTTCCAGGGCGCCGGCGAGGTCGCTCATTTCGCGGAATTCGGCCAGGCCCTCGTCGGGCGTGCGCACGGCCACAGCGGTGACGTCGGGTCGGGCGCGCAGTTCTTCCGACAGTGCTTCGACCCGTTCGCCGTCGATATCGGCGGCGAGGAAAACGCCGATGTCGCGCGATTCGCTGACCGTGCCGGAAAAACGCTCCAGGTTGCCCAGGGCCAGGGCCAGGCCCAGCGGCAGGGCGATGGCCACGGCCATCACGCCGACGGTAAGACTGGTGGCCACCGGCCGCTGCAGCAGGCGGCCGAGACTGGAGAACAGGGAATACAGGTGCTGTTCGCGCCAGGCGCGCAGGCGGGCGCCGAGGCCGCCGGACTTCACCCG
>NZ_CAXBJS010000220.1:0-3927 GCF_963976025.1 uncultured Arenimonas sp. | reverse complement strand
CCGGCCTGCCGCTGCAGGACATGGAGTTCGTGCAGTTCCACCCGACCGGCATCTACGGCGCCGGCTGCCTGATCACCGAAGGCGTGCGCGGCGAAGGCGGCATACTGCGCAACTCGGTGGGCGAACGTTTCATGGAGCGTTACGCGCCCAACGCCAAGGACCTGGCTTCGCGCGACGTGGTGTCGCGCTCGATGACCATCGAGATCCGCGAAGGCCGCGGCGTGGGCCCGAAGAAGGACCACATCCACCTCGACCTCACGCACCTCAATCCGGCCGACATCCACGAGAAGCTGCCGGGCATCGCCGAAACCGCCAAGATCTTCGCCGGCGTCGACGTCACCAAGCAGCCGATCCCGGTGCTGCCGACCGTGCACTACAACATGGGCGGCCTGCAGACCAACTACCACGGCGAAGTGGTCACCCTGAAGAACGGCAACCCGGACACCGTCGTCGAAGGCCTGTACGCCATCGGCGAGGCGGCCTGCGTGTCGGTGCACGGTGCCAACCGCCTGGGTTCGAACTCGCTGCTCGACCTGGTGGTGTTCGGTCGCGCGGTGGCCAACCGCTGCGCCGAGACCATCAAGCCCGGTGCGCCGCACAGGTCGCTGGCGCCGTCGGCCTGCGACAAGTCGCTGGCCAACCTCGACAAGCTGCGCAACGCCGGCGGCGGCACGCCGACGGCGGTCATCCGCGACAACATGCAGCAGGTGATGCAGAACAACGCCGCGGTCTTCCGCACCGGCGAAACCCTGCTCGAGGGCGTTCAGAAGATCCGCGAGGTGCACGACTCCTTCGCCGACGTGCGCGTCTCCGACCGTTCGATGGTCTGGAACTCCGACCTGATCGAAACCCTGGAACTGCAGAACCTGCTGGGCCAGGCCGTGGCGACCATGGTGTCGGCCGAGAACCGCAAGGAGTCGCGCGGCGCCCACGCCCGCGAGGATTTCTCCGAGCGCGACGACGACAACTGGCACAAGCACACCCTGTGCTGGGTGGACGACGCGGGCAAGACCCGCCTCGATTACCGCCCGGTGCACATGTACACGCTGAGCAAGGACGTGGACGTCGTCCCGCCCAAGGCCCGCACCTACTGACCTCCTGGATACCCGAAAATGGCTGAGTTCACCCTCCCCAAGAATTCCAAGGTCGGCAAGGGAAAACATTTCGCGGCCCAGGGCGCGAAGAATGTTCGCACCTTCAAGGTCTACCGCTGGAACCCGGACGACAGCGCCAACCCGCGCACCGACACCTACGAGGTGGACATGGACGCGTGCGGGCCGATGGTCCTGGACGCCCTGATCAAGATCAAGAACGAAATCGACCCGACGCTCACCTTCCGCCGATCCTGCCGAGAAGGCATCTGCGGTTCGTGCGCGATGAACATCGACGGCACCAATACGCTGGCCTGCACCAAGGCGATTGATGACTGCGGCAAGAAGGAAGTGCCGATCTACCCGCTGCCGCACATGCCGGTGGTGAAGGACCTGGTGCCCGACCTGACGCACTTCTACGCGCAGTACGCGTCCATCAAACCCTGGCTGCGCACGCAAAGCGCGGCGCCGGCCAAGGAGCGCCTGCAGTCCAAGGAAGACCGCGCCAAGCTCGACGGTCTGTACGAGTGCATCCTGTGCGCCTGTTGTTCGACCAGCTGCCCGAGCTACTGGTGGAACGGCGACCGCTACCTGGGCCCGGCCGTGCTGCTGCAGGCCTACCGCTGGATCGTCGATTCGCGCGACGAGGACACCGGCGCCCGCCTGGACGACCTGGAAGATCCGTTCAAGCTCTACCGCTGCCACACCATCATGAACTGCACGCGGACCTGCCCGAAGGGCCTGAACCCGGCCAAGGCGATCGGCGAGATCAAGAAGCTGATGCTGCAGCGGCGGGGCGCCTGATCATGGAGGCCCGCGACCTGCTGTTGCCGGGTTTCGCCATGGCGGCCCTTACCTTCGTGGTGATGGGGCGCATGGGCGTCGAACGCCTGGGGCAGCTGGCCCGCGAACGCATCCATCCGCAGGCCGTGGCCACGTCCGCGCAGATGGCCGCGCGCATCAAGGACAGCCGGGCCGCGGACAACTTCCGCAACCTGTTCGAGCTGCCGGTGCTGTTTTACCTGGCGCTGCTGGTCGGCGCGCAGCTTGACCTGGCCTCGCCGCTGACCGTGGGTCTGGCCTGGGCCTTCGTGGCCCTGCGGGTGGTGCACAGCGCCATCCACTGCAGCTACAACAAGGTGCGCCATCGTTTCCTGGCCTACATCACCGGCGGCCTGGTGCTGGTGGTGCTCTGGGGCGTGCTGCTGGCCGGGGTGCTGTGAGCGAAGACGCCGAGCTACGCCGCCTGCGCTGGCGCTGCCGGCGCGGCATGCGCGAACTCGACCAGCTGATGCTGCGTTATCTCGACGGCCGTTGGCCGGTCGCCGACGAACCGGAACGGGCCTTGTTCCTACGGCTGATGGACACCGAGGACGATAAGCTCTGGCGCTGGTTCATGGGCCGCGAGCGCCCGGAGGACACCGGCCTTGCCCTCATCCTTGCCTTGCCGCATTGACTGGCGACCTTCGCGTTGGCTGGTGGGCGCCCTGTGCGCCCTGGCCGCGCTGGCGGCGCTGTCGGTGATGGCCAGCGGTTTGCCGGCGCTGCTCAAACCCATGTTCGCCGTCATCGCCGGCCTGTATGGCCTGGCCATGGCAAGACGCGAGGCCCTGCGGCGGCCCGTTTCGCTGGACCTGGCGGGCGCGACGCTGGTCCTGCGCGAACAGGGCCCCTTGCTGCGCCTCCAGGCGGGCACCGCCGGCGGGCAAGGCTGGTCGCGCACCTGGTGGCCCGATACGCTGTCCACCCCCGACCGCCGCCGGCTTCGGCTCGCCGCGTCCGTCAGCCCCCGTTCCGGAATCCACCTGCCTTCCATGGCAGCCTAGGCCCCCATGCTCCCAAACCTCTCCCTCGCCATCGGCCTGCGTTACCTGCGGGCCAAACGCCGCAACGGCTTCATATCCTTCATCTCGATGGCCTCGATCCTGGGCATCATCATCGGCGTGATGGCCTTGATCACCACCATTTCGGTGATGAGCGGCTTCCAGCAGGAATTGCGCGACCGCATCCTGGGCATGGTGGCGCACGCCACGGTGTCGGGCCTCGGAGGCCCGCTGCAGGACTGGCCGCGCGCGGTCGAACTGGCCGGCCAGGACCCGCGCGTGGTCGGCGCCGCCCCCTACATCGAAACCGAATCCCTGCTGCAGGGCCGCTCGCGCCGGGGCGCGATCATCCGCGGCGTGCTGCCGTCGCTGGAACCGCAAGTTTCCGAACTGGCCAACAAGATGGTGCAGGGCAGCCTCGACGACCTGCAGGCCGGCGAGTACCGCATCATCCTGGGCCGCGAACTGTCGCTGCTGGTGGGTGCCGGCGTCGGCGACTCGGTCAACGTCTACATTTCCGAAGCCACCGTGACGCCACTGGGCGCGATGCCGCGGGCCCGCCGCTTCGAGGTAGTCGGCATCTTCGAGGCCGGCGCGCAGGAATTCGACCTGGGCATGGCCCTGGTGCATCTCGAAGACGCCCAGCGCCTGGGCCGCATGGGCGACGGCGTCAGCGGCGTGCGCCTGAAGCTGGTCGACCTCTGGGAAGCCTGGCCGGTGGCGCGCGACCTGGCCGACCGCATGCAGGGCCATTACCGCGTGCGCGACTGGACCCGCGACCACGCCAATTTCTTCCGGGCGCTCAAGCTCGAAAAGACGGTCATGTTCATCCTGCTGTCGCTGGTGATCGCCATCGCCGCCTTCAACCTGGTGTCCTCGCTGGTGATGCTGGTGCAGGACAAACAGTCCGACATCGCCATCCTGCGCACGCTGGGCATGTCACCCGGGGCGGTGATGCGGGTGTTCATCGTGCAGGGCATGGTGATCGGCGTGCTGGGCATCGGCATCGGCGT
>NZ_CAXBJS010000219.1:0-3933 GCF_963976025.1 uncultured Arenimonas sp. | reverse complement strand
CAGTCATGGGAAACCCTCCAAAGCACCCGCGGCGACAGGCCACGGGCAACACGACCCGGAACGCGGGTCGAGCGAATGGGGCGGATCAAGGTCCGCCGAGAGGGCTTAGGCGATCGGAGGTCGAATGGCCGGCGCCGAGGGCGCGGCCGGGACGGACACCAGGCGGCCGAGTTGGGCCACCCAGCGATAGGGTGAAACTGCCCACGGGGCGGCGCTGATCACGACGACCGGGGCGTGATGCAGGCAGCTGCAGGCGCAGGTGCCGCCGTCACAGCAGTCCAGCGGCACGTCCGGGCTGGGAACGACGGGCGCGGCGGTGGCCCCGTCATGGCACGACGCCATGTCGCCATCCACCATCGCATGCCCCGCAGATGCCATGTCCTGGTCTATACCCGCACTCTGGTGCGCGGCATGATCCGCCGCAGACGCGACCGACGGCAGCCCGGCGTTGGCGATCAACGCCAAGGCGAGCAGCAGGTGGCCGACGGTGCGAAGCAGGGACATGGCCAGAGTCTACACCCAGAAAAAAGTGACGGGATACACCCCGCGGATGGGGGAGGATGCTCCCTAGACTCCCGTCCGAGCCGAAAAGTTCCCCACGCGACGAGGATCGACGGGCCGGAACCCGGATACGACCGGGGCAGCTACCCCCTGATCCCGGAGACGACCGCTCGCCCGGCAGATGGCGACAGGGTCGGTCTACCGGACGCCGCGTCGCACGCCGCCAGGCGCCGCTGCGCAACCCTGACTCCCGCCAGGGCTGGGCAATGCCTGGGCTAGCACCCTAATCGCAGACATCTGGGCCGCCGAAAGGGCGGGGCGATTCAAACACCTTGACGTTAAGTTCGCCAGTCCGGTACCGCGACGGAACCGCGCGGCAGACCCATTACCCCGCTTCACGGTCGCCCCAACGGGCGATCCAGCGCACATAAACCAACTCCGCCAACAGCTCGATCAGCGTCTGCAGAACGATCACGGCGGGCAACATCGGCATGGCGTGCGGGATCGCCAACCCGAGCGGCAAGACGACCAGGGAGTTGCGCGTGCCGGCACTGAATGCCACCGCCCGGCCCGAGGCTGCCTGGAGACGAAACAGCGTGGCAATGGCCCACCCCAGCATGGGCGCCGCCACCGCGAACGCGACGTACAGGGGCGCGATGTGCCAAACGGCCGCGCCCGCCTCCCCCAGTTGAGGAACAACAGCGGCCACCACCACGAACAGAACGATGGCCGTGGCGGGTACCGGCAACACCGCCAACCAGCAAGCGACCCGAGCGATGCTGGGCGTGGACGCGGCCCACCACTGAGTGAGGCTGGCCAACAGCAGCGGCACGGCGATGAGCCACAGGAACGCATGCAGGAATGGCCCGGGCGCCACCAAATTCGCAGCCGCCTCACCCATCAACAAGCGCAGGTAAACGGGCAGCAGCAACATCTGCAGGACCAGCAAGAGCGGCGTCGCGGCCAGCAATCCCTGCGCGTTGGCGCGCCCCATATGCGAGAAGGTGACCACGTAGTCGATACACGGCGTCAACAGCACGAGCAGCAGGCCCAATCGCACCAGCGGGTCGGCCGGAGCCAGGAGCATCAGGCCGGCGACCAGCAGCGGTACGGCCACGAAGTTGGCGGTCAGCAGCGCCCCCAGGAAGCGACCGTCCCTCAAGGGCTGGCCGATCTTCGCAAGCGGCACCTGCAGGAACGTGACGTAGAGCATCAGCGCCAGCGCCGGCGTGATCGCCCCCTGGAACCGTTGCGTTCCGGAAATGCTGACCGCCACTGTCACGGCCAGCAAGACCGCTCCCAGATAGATCGGGACCTGGCGGTGTTCCAGAACGCGACGGACAGGAAAAAGCATCGCGAGAGTATGGCCGTGGGTCCAGGTCGCACCAAGCCCCATGGTCCGACGTCAGGTCCGGTCCCGGTACGCGAGCAGGCGCAAGGCGTTGGCCACCACCAGCAGGGTCGAGCCCTCATGGAACAGTACTGCCACGCCCATGCGCATGCCCAGTATCGTCGCCGGAATCAGGATCGCCACCATGCCGAGGCTTGCCCACAAGTTCTGGCGGATGATGCGCCGGGTCTGCCGGCTCAGCCCCACGACGAACGGCAAGTGCTCGAGCTTGTCGCCCATCAGGGCGACGTCCGCCGTCTCGAGCGCGACGTCCGAGCCCGCGGCCCCCATGGCAATACCGACCGAGGCGCTGGCCAGGGCGGGTGCGTCATTGACGCCATCCCCCACCATGGCGACCTCACCTTCGGCACGCAGCGCCTTGATGGCCTTGACCTTGTCTTCGGGCATCAGGTCGCCATAGGCGCGGTCGATGCCGACGCTGGCAGCCACGGCATCGGCGACGCGTTGATTGTCGCCAGAGAGCATCACCAGCCGGGTCATGCCGAGTTCGCGCAGTCGGCCCATTACCGCCTTGGCGGCTTCCCGCGGCGTGTCCATCAAGCCAACGGCGCCCAGGTAACAGTCTCCTTGGCGTACGACGAACACGGTCCGGCCTTGATGCTCCATGTCCAGCACCCGGGTCTTGAGGGTGGCGGGTACCGCTGCACCGCCGACCTCATCAAACAGGCTCTTCTTGCCCAGGTATACGGTCTCGCCGGCCACGGTCGCCTTCAGGCCGCGACCCGTAAGGCTCTCGAGATCCGTCGCCACCGGGACAGCGTGCGCGCCCAGGCGGACCAGGCCATCGCGCACCACCGCGGCGGCCAAGGGATGGTCACTCAGGCGCTCCACGGCAATGGCGACGCTCAACAGCTCGGGCGTCGTCACACCCTCGGCCGGAACAACGTCCGTAACCTGCGGTCGGCCCTCGGTCAGCGTGCCGGTCTTGTCGAACGCCAGCGCGTGCAGGACCCCCAGCCGCTCCAGCGGGCCGCCGCCCTTGATCAACACGCCGCCCCGCGCCGCACGGGCCACGCCGCTCAGGACCGCGCTGGGTGTGGAAATCGCCAGGGCACAAGGACTGGCCGCCACCAGCACCGCCATGGCGCGGTAGAAGGTGGCGCTGAACGGTTCATCCACTACCAGCCCTGCGAACAGCAGCAGTCCCACCAGCCCCAGTGCCGCCGGAACAAAGATCTTTTGGAACCGATCCGTGAACAGCTGCGTCGGTGATTTCTGGTTCTCCGCCGACCGCACCAGTTCGACGACCCGCGCCAGGGTGCTCTGGCTGGCAAGGCGGGTCACTTCGATCTCGAGGACCTTGCCTTGGTTGATCGTGCCGGCGAAGACGCGATGCTCGGCGCCGACCGCGTCGGGACGTTGCCGTGCCTCGGCCACGTCCACCACCGGCCGCTTGTCCACCGGCACGCTTTCGCCGGTGATGGCGGCCTGGTCGATGCTGCTCTCGCCGAGCACTACGAACCCGTCCGCAGCGACCCGCTCATCGGGTTTGACCACGACGACGTCGCCGATGACCAGGCTGTCTACGGACACCGAGACCAGTTCCTCGCCGCGGCGCACGAGCGCCGTTTCCGGCCGCAGCTCGGCCAAGGCCTCGATGGCGCGCCGGGCCCGGCCCATGGCGTAGTTCTCAAGCGCATGGCCGAGGCTGAAGAGGAACAACAGCAGCGCGCCCTCGGCCCATTGGCCCAAGACCGCCGCGCCGGCGGCCGCCACGATCATCAGGGAATCGATCTTCAGCTCGCGGTGCCGCAGGTTCTCAATCGCTTCGCGCACCGTGAAGAATCCGCCTGCGGCATAGGCCAGCAGGAGCAGTAGCCACGGGCCGGTGGCGCCATCGCCCTGTGTCCGACCCCAAGCCCAGCCGGCCAGCAGGAAGGCGCCGGAGGCCAGAGAGAAAAGGATCTCGGCGCGGCCGGCCCAAAGGCCCCCGCCGCCGTGGTCGTGGCTGTGCCCGGCGCCAGCGGCCGGGGACGACGTCGTGTCACTCATGGGGCATTCCTCAATGGGGAGTCTGCAGG
>NZ_CAXBJS010000218.1:0-3968 GCF_963976025.1 uncultured Arenimonas sp. | reverse complement strand
CCGCCGCGCGTTCGCAGGCGCCGGACGCCGCCCTGCCGCGTGGCCTGGCCCTGCTGCAGGCCGTGACCCGCCGCACCAGCTACCTGGCCCTGCTCGACGAACAGCCCGCGGCGCTGGCGCGCCTCGTGGACGTGACCGCGCGCAGCGCGCTGCTGTCCGAACGCCTGGCCGCGCACCCGCTGCTGCTCGACGAACTGCTCGACACCCGCGCCGCCGGCCCGGTGCCCGACGACGGGGAAATCGCCGAGCTCGTGGCCGACGCGGCGTCGCGCCTGCCGCCCGGCGACATCGAGGCAGGCCTGAACGCGCTCAACGAAATGCGCCAGGCGATCGGATTCCGCGTGGCGCTGGCGACCATGGGCCTGCGCCTGCCGCCGGTGCAGTCGGCGTCGCGACTGGCCACGCTGGCCGAGTCGCTGCTGGCCGTGCTGCTGCGCCTGGCCGAAGACGACCTGGCGCGCCAGCACGGCCGCGTGCCCGGCGCCGGCCTGGCCGTGCTGGGCTACGGCAGCCTGGGCGGGCGCGAACTGGGCTTTGGTTCCGACCTCGACCTGGTGTTCCTGCACGACGCGCCGCCCGATGCCACGTCGGACGGCGACCGCCCGCTCGACGCCAATCGCTATTTCGGCCGCCTGGCACAGCGCCTGGTCAGCCTGCTGGGCACGGTCACCGGCGCCGGCAAACTTTATGAAGTGGACGTGCGCCTGCGCCCCGACGGCGCCCAGGGCATGCTGGTTTCAAGCCTCGACAGCTTCGCCGACTACCAACGCCAGCGCGCCTGGACCTGGGAGCGGCAGGCGCTGGTGCGCGCCCGGCCGATTGCCGGCGCCGCGGCGGTGCTCGACGCCTTCGACCGCATCCGCCGCGAAACCCTGCGCGCACCGCGCGACCCGGACGCCCTGCGCGAAGACGTGCTGAAAATGCGCCGGCGCATGCGCACCGAACTCGACCGCAGCAACGCCGCCCGCTTCGACCTCAAGCAGGGCGAGGGTGGGTTGGTGGATCTGGAATTCCTGCTGCAGGCGCTGGTGCTGCTGCACGCCGGCGAACACCCGGCGCTGTGCGAACCGCGCGACACGCCGGGACTGCTTCGCGCCGTCGATGCCGCCGGCCTGCTGCCGCCCGGCAGCCTGCAGCAGCTGCTCGACGCCCATGCGCTGATGGTGGACATGGGCCTGGACTGCACGCTCGACCAGCGCCCGCGCCTGGTGCCGCCGGACGACGCCCTGGAAAGCGCCCGCGCCGCCGTGCGGGAAGCCTGCGTCGCGTGCGGGTTTGTTTTTTTTGCTCAGGCGCCGCGGTAGCTGGACCAGTCGGGCAGGCGGTGCTTTTTCGCGTAGTAGCGGTAGTAGCTGGCCATTGCCAGGCCGAAGAACAGGCCGGCCAGTAGTGCGATGCCCGCGGTGGCGGCGACCGTCATGCCCTGGCGCCACCACATCAACACCCACATCAGCAGGCCCCAGCCGATCGCGAAAAACAGGCCCGTGCCAAAGGCCAGCGGCAGGAAGCCCATGAAGATCGGCGGCGGCGTTTGCAGTCCGGCCTGCCACATCATTCGCCAGGCCGGCGGCGCCAGCGTGTAGGGCGAAAAACCCAGCGGAACCAGGTGACGCTGCATCGCGTCCACTTTTTCGGAATGCTTCAAGGGCGGGCTCCAGGGAAAGCCGATTTCTACAAGGAAAGCCGGTCGCGCACCAGCGCCGCCACGCGCGGTGTTTCGCGAAGCGGTTCGGCCGCCTGGTCTTCGGGCAGCTTGCCCAGGGCCCGGATGCGGCCGCGCGCCAGCATGGCGTCGAGATACCGGCGGACGCGGCCGCTGGCACGCTGGGGTTCGGGCACGTACACCGGGCAGGCGGTGGCGCAGGCTTCCGACACCATGTTCACCGAGTCGGGGCTGACGACGATGCGGTCGGCCCAGGCCAGCGCGCCGGTGTAGGGGTTCTCGCCGTCGCTGGCATCGAACCAACGAAGTCCCGGCACGTCGGCCCAGTAGGTGCGCGCCAGCGCCGCCAGTTTGGCCGGCGTGCGGCGCGAGCCGATCACCACCAGGCTGCCGCCGTCCATGGCCAGCCAGTGTTCCAGCTTGGCCGCCATCACTTCGAAAGCGCCGCGGTCGAATCGCACCGCCGGCGTCGGCCCGCCCAGCAGTACCACGGTGCGCGGGCCGGGCAGCCCGCCGAGGGCGGGGAAGTCGCGGCGGCCCTGCGCCAGCCAGGCCTCGTCCACGGGGTTGAGGCTGCCGCACAGGGTGATGACGTTGGCGCCAGTGCGACCGTCGTGTTCGGGTGCGACCACCAGGTCCCAGGACGCGGTGTCCATTCGCGGGTGCAGCACCTGCACGACGCGTGCACCGCGTTCTCGCAGCAGCCGGGTGGCCAGGGCGGCGCGACGCCCGGCGCCGATCGCCAGCGTGGGCGGCGAATCCAGGCTGGCCAGGAAGTCGGGGCCAAACGCCTTCTCCGCCCCCGGCAGCCGCCGCGGCGCCAGCCAGCTCCAGGGCATCGCGGTGTGCAGTTCAATCTCGCGCAGGTCCGGCGCCAGCGCCTGCGCCAGCGCAAGCGCCTGCCGCCGGTGCCCGGCGGCACCGTCGTGCAGGACCCAACAGGAAAGGGGAAGCTCGGCCATCGGCCAAGCCTAGCCGGAACGGTGGCGGCACCGCGAGGCCGCGGTGCCGCCGGATGACTCAGTCGCCGGTGAATCGGGTGCCGAAGTTGATGTTGGCGGCATCGACCATGCGCGCGTTGCCGCGAATGGACATGGTGATGGTGATCGGCTTCTTGAAGAACTGCTTGGCCTGCTGTTCGGTCAGGCCGTAGCCGTTGACCAGCGACTGCTTGCTGACCAGGCCGCCGATGCAGCTGCGGGTGAAGGTGAACTGCTCGACGTTGTATTCGCCCGGGTCGATGGAGCCGGAAACATTGATCGCGCCCAGCGGCAATTCGATGGCGCCGTTGTACGGCGTGCCGGTGTTGGGGTCGCTGAGGCCATCGAGCACTTCGCTTTCGATGCGGTACACCGGATAGACCTGGAACCGGTACTGCTCGGTCGCGGCGGTGAAGTTCGCGAAACCCACCGACACGATCGGCGTCTGCCAGTGGCAGATCAGCGAGTTGGTGCTCTTGCCGGGCAGCGTGATCGCCGCCAGGTCGGGCGCGTCGAAGCTGGTGAAGCCGGGTTCGGGGTTGAGCTGGATGCAGCGCGGATCCGCCGGTTCGCCGGGAACCACGCAGTCAGGCTGCAGGTAGACGTAGGCCGACAGCAGGCCCATCCAGTGCACATTGCGGCCGAAGCTGTCGGCGTCGCCCACCTCGGCGGCCGTCGGGGCGGCCTTGGCGGCGGCCGGGTCGGCCAGGCGCTCGGCTTTCAGGGCGGCGCGGCCGGCGGCGCGGGCCTCTTCGACCGGCGGCGAACGGAAGGTGTCGTTGGCCAGGACGGGCGTAGCGGCCATCGAGGCCGCCATGGCCAGGAACAGGGTGCAAAGCTTCATGCGGTGTCTCCTTGGGTGTCCCGCACCCCGGCGGGGTGCGGGGGAGGCCAGCGCGGGGGCGCCGTGGCCTTCCGCTTTCCTTTACGCATGAAGGAGGGCGGGAGGGGCCAGGGAGTGCGACGGATGAAACGATACGTTCACCGGGCAGGGCTGCGTTGCGGCGGCAGGGTCAATAACCTGTGTCACCCAAGCCCAACCGGAGTCCCTGAATGAAGCTCAAGCAATTCGCCCTGGCCGGGCTGTTCGCCCTGGCCTCCCTGCCGGCCCTGGCCGCCGACACCTACGCCATCGACCCGACCCATACCCAGGTCGAGTTCACCTACAGCCACTTCGGCTTCTCGAACATCACCGGCCGCTTCGACAAGGTCGAGTCCGAGTTCGCCTTCGACGCCGCCGATCCCACGCAGTCCAGCGTCAAGGTCACCATCCCGGTGGACAGCATCAGCACCGGCGTGGAAAAGCTCGACGGGCACCTGCTCAG
>NZ_CAXBJS010000217.1:0-3972 GCF_963976025.1 uncultured Arenimonas sp. | reverse complement strand
GCGCCGACTTCTTCGACGCACAAACCTACCCGACCGCCACCTTCACCAGCACCGGCGTCACCGTCGCCGGCGAGGGCAAGCTGGCCGTGGCCGGCGACCTGACCATCCACGGCGTCACCAGGCCCGTGGTCATGGACGTCACCATCAACAAGGTCGGCGAGCATCCGATGAGCAAGAAGCCCGCGGCCGGCTTCGACGCCAGCTTCGACATCAAGCGCAGCGAATTCGGCGTCGGCGGCTACGCCCCGGCCGTCAGCGACGAAGTGCGCATCGAGATCACCGTCGAGGCCCAGAAGGCCGAATAAGGCTTCCGCGGGGTCCGGGCATGTAAAATGCCGCCCGGACCCCGAAGGACCTTCATCATGTCGCGTACCGACACCGCCACTGCCCGCGGACAGGCCAATGCCGAACGCCGTTACGAGGTTCTGCGTTCGGAGCTGCCGCTGTCCTGCCCGACGCCGGCCATGGCGCTGTGGAACTCGCATCCACGGGTTTACCTGCCGGTCGAGGCCACGGGCGAAGCCATCTGCCCGTACTGCGGCGCCCACTTCGTCCTGAAGGACTGAGGCCCGGGCGGGTTTCCCGGCCGTGCGCCGCCTGACCGTCGTCCAGCTGCTGCCGGCCCTGCACAGCGGCGGCGTTGAACGCTCCACCCTCGAGATCGCCGCCGCCCTGGTCGCGGCCGGGCATCGCTCGGTCGTCATATCCGCCGGTGGCCGCTTGCTTGAACGCCTGCTGGCGACCGGCAGCGAACACCTTCAACTGTCCGTCGGCCGCAAATCCCTGCTGGCCGCGCCCGGCACCATGCGCCGCCTGCGCGCCGAACTGGCCCGCATCCAGCCCGACATCGTGCACGCGCGCTCGCGCCTGCCGGCCTGGATGGCCTGGTTCGCGCTGCGCGGCATGCCGTCGCCGCGCCCGCATTTCGTAACCACCGTGCACGGCCTGAACTCGCCCGGCCGCTACAGCGGCATCATGCGCCGCGGCGAGCGGGTGATCTGCGTGTCCGACACCGTGCGTGCCCACGTCCTGAAAAACTGGCCCGACACCGACCCGGCGCGCCTGCGCGTGATCCCGCGCGGCATCGATCCCGCGCAGTTCCCGCGCGGCCACCAGGCGCCGGAAAGCTGGCGCATTGCTTTCGCCCGGGAGTTCCCGGCCCTGCAGGACGGCCGCCTGCTGCTGATGCCCGGCCGCGGCACCCGCCTCAAGGGCCACGCCGACGCCATCGAACTGCTGGCCCGCCTGCGCGACGCCGGCGAAGACGCGCGCCTGTGGCTGCTGGGCACCCGCGAGCCGGGCCGCGAGGCCTACGTCGCCGAACTCGAAACCCTGGCCCGCGAGCGCGGCGTGCTCGGGCAGATGGTCATCAGCCCGCCGCGCCACGATGTCGTCGACGCCTACGCCGTCGCCGACCTGGTGCTGCAGCTGTCGAACAAACCCGAAGCCTTCGGCCGCACGGTCATCGAGGCGCTGTCGGTCGGCCGCCCGGTGCTGGGCTGGGACCACGGCGGCGCCGGCGAACTGCTGCGCACGCTGTACCCGCAGGGCGCCGTGCGCCTGGGCGACAAGGCCGCACTGGCGGCGGCGGCGCGCGCCATGCTGTCCGTGCAACCGCCGATGCCGGTTACCATGCCCCACACCCTGGCCGCGATGCAGTCGGCCACGCTGGAGACGTATGCAGGCCTCGTCCACGACTGAAAGCCAGCTGCGCTGGGCCCCGTGGTGGGTGCTGGCCTCGGTGGCGCTGTGGCCGCTGCCCGGCCCGGCCGAAGCCGTGCTGTCGCTGGGCGCGCTGGCCGCGCTGGCGGTGCTGGCGATCCAGCGCTTCCGCGGCGGCATGGCCCTGCTCAGCCACGAGGCCTGGGCGCTGACGACGGTGCTGTTCCTGAGCTACTGGCTGCCCGAACTGCTGTCGTCGCCCGATGCGATCAATGCCCGCCGCGCCGTGCGCGAATCGCTGCTGGACCTGCGCTACCTGCCCTTCCTGTGGCTGGTTGCGATCGCCGTGGCCAACGACCGCGGGCGCCGGCTCACCTTCGGCGGCATCGCAGTGATCTGCGGCTTCTGGCTGCTCGACGCCCTGGTGCAGGCCGCCACCGGCTGGAGCCTGGGCGGCCAGGCCACGGCCGACCGCCTGAGCGGCGTGTTCGGCGCCGGCAACCTGAAGCTGGGCCTGGTGCTGGCCAGCCTGGCTCCGTTCCCGCTGATCGCCGCGGCCGACCGCTTCGGCCTGCGCGGCTGGCTGCTGGTGGCCATGGCCCTGGTGGTGGTGGTGCTGCTGGCCGGTGCCCGCGCGTCCTGGGTCACCCTGGCCCTGGTGCTGATCTGCTGCGCCTGCATGCAGTTCCGCAACCGCCGCGCCATCTTCACCCTGGTGGCTGGCGCCGCGGTGGTGCTGGTGCTGGCCACGGCGTTTTCCGACAAGCTGCAGGAGCGCGTGCAGCGCACCGGCGCCATGCTCGACGGCAGCTCCGAAGGCGTGGACCACGCACTGTCGGGCCGCCTGCCGATCTGGCGCACCGCCGCCAACATGGCCATCGCCCATCCGGTGAACGGCGTCGGCGTGCGCGGTTTCCGCGATGCGTACCCGGAGTACGCCGATGAAACCGACCCTTGGCTCGACGACCCCGATCACGGCGCCGGTTACCACGCGCACCAGATTGTGCTCGAAGTGCTGAGCGAAACCGGCCTGGTCGGCGCCTTCTTCTGGATCGGCGGCGCGGCCCTGGCCTGGCGCGCCTGGCGCTTCGCCAGCCCGGAGGCGCGGCGCCGCGCGCGGGCCCCGGCGCTGGCGCTGGCGGTGACGGTGTTCCCGCTCAATACCCACCTGGCCTTTTATTCAACCTTCTGGGGCGGGCTGACGCTGCTGCTGGCGGCGCTGTACGCCGGCAGCCTGCTGGCGGACAAACCGCGCGGCGACGCCGCCGACGAGGCCTGAGCCGCGTGCGCTGTTTCTTCCTGCCGCTGCTGCAGGCCGTGGCCTGGCTGGCCGGGCGCCTGCCGCAAGGTTCCGCGCTGGCGCTGGGGCGCGCGCTGGCCTGGCTGCTGTGGCCGGCGCTGGGCTCGCGCCGGCGCATCGCGCGCATCAACGTGGACCTGTGTTTTGCCTCACTCGACGCCAGGGCGCGCCGGCGCCTGGCCGACGCCAGCGTGGTCAACACCGTGGTCGGTGCGCTGGAGCTGCTGCGCGCCTGGCATGCGCCGCCGCGCACGCTGGCCGGGCTGGCCGACATCGAAGGCATCGAGCACCTGCGCGCCGCGCTCGAGCGCGGCCAGGGCGTGCTGCTGATGTGCGGCCACTTCACCCATACCGAACTGGCCGTGCGCCTGCTGGGCGAGGCCCTGGGCAGGCCGGTGCGGGTGGTCGTACGCCGGCACAACAATGCTTGCCTGGAGCGATGGTTCGAACGTTCGCGCGCGGCCGTGTACGGCCCCAGCATCGGCAAGAAGGACGTGCGCGGCCTGATCCGTGCGCTGCAGGCGGGCGCGCCGGTGGTGTATTCGGCCGACCAGAACTTCACCTACCAGAACGCCTTCGTGCCGTTTTTCGGCGTGCCTGCCGCCACGCTGACGGCGACGCCGGAGCTGGTGCGGCGCGGCCGGGCGGTGCTGCTGCCGTTCTGGTACCGACGCGGCGACGACGGCCGCTACCGCATCCGCATTCAAGCCGGCTGGCCGGGCTGGCCCTCGGACGACCCGGTGGAAGACGCCGCGCGTTACATGCGTGAACTCGAAACCGTGGTGCGCGAATGCCCGGAGCAATACCTCTGGGCGCATCGCCGCTTCAAGACGCGGCCGCCGGGCGAGCCTCCGGTCTACTGAGCGAGGGGCCGGGCTTCTGGTCTTGCCCATTGGCAATCAGTGCGTTTGTAAGTGCTGCTTCCGCGGGTGGAGGCAGCGTGCAGTCGCCCTGCCCGACACGCCGCAAGTACGTCCCTGTAGGCTCATCGTCGACATCCATGTCTCCGA
>NZ_CAXBJS010000216.1:0-3990 GCF_963976025.1 uncultured Arenimonas sp. | reverse complement strand
GGCGGGTGCGCGACTATTCGCTGGGCATGCGCCAGCGGCTGGGCATCGGCCTGGCGCTGCTGGGGCGGCCGAAGCTGCTGGTGCTCGACGAACCCGGCAATGGCCTCGACCCTGCCGGCACCCAGGACCTGCGCCGCTTCCTGCGCCAGCTGGTGGCCGAAGAGGGCCTGACCCTGTTCCTGTCGAGCCACCAGCTGGGCGAAATCGACCAGCTCGCCAGCCACGTCGGCGTGCTCGACCGCGGCCGCCTGCGCTTCCAGGGCACCCTGGCGCAGCTGCGCGAACGCGCCCGGCCGGCGCTGCTGCTGCGCTGCGATTCGCCGGCGCGGGCCATGCGCGTGCTGATCGAAGCCGGCGAAGACCCGGCCCTGGCCGAGGGCCATGCGCTGCGCCTGACCCCGCGCCTGCCGGCCGCCGAGATCAACCGGCGCCTGGTCGCGCAGGGCATCGGCATCCAGCACCTGGCGCTGGAACCGGTGACCCTGGAGTCGCTGTTCTTCGAACTCACCGCGCCCGCGGCGCGCGGGGTGGCGGCATGAGTACGCTGCTGCGGGCCCTGTGGGCCGAGCGCCTGAAGCTGCGCGGCACGCTGGCGGTCTGGATGTGCCTGGTGGCGCCCGCGGTGGTCGTGGGCGTCTATGTCCTGCAGATCACCTTTTCCAGTTTCCCGGCCAGCCGCGCACCGGCCACGCCGGAGGAGGCCTGGGCCGCGTTCGTGCAGGCCACGCTGGTGCTGTGGGCCTTCCTGATGCTGCCGCTGCTGGTGACGCTGCAGGCGGCCCTGCTGGCCGGCCTGGACCACCAGGGCAACCAGTGGAAACACCTGCTGGCGCTGGCGCCGCCGCGCCGGGTGCACTACCTGGCCAAATTGTTCGCACTGGCGGTGCTGGTGGGCCTGTCCCAGCTGGCCATGTTCGCGCTGCTGCCCCTGGGCGGGGCGCTGCTGATGGTGGCCAAACCGGCCTTCGGCCTGGCCGGGGCGCCGCCCTGGGGATTGCTGGCCCGCGACCTCGGCGAGATCTACGCCGCCTGCCTGCTGCTGGTGGCCCTGCACACCTGGATCGCGCTGCGCTGGCGCAGCTTCGCGGTGGCGGTGGGCGTCGGCATGGGCGCGACGGTGATGGGCTTCCTGATCGGCCAGTCGGGACGCTTCGGCCCCTGGTATCCGTGGTCCCTGCCCATGCAGACCCTGGCCAGCGATCCGGCGGTCGCACCGCAGGTGATGGCCTACAGCGCGCTTGCCGCGGCAGTGGTCGCAGCCCTGGGCCTGGCCTGGTTCCAGCGCAGCGAACCGGCCTGAGATTGGCTTGATACACGGCGGAACTGGCACCATCTGCAGTCCAGATCCCCCGTAACGGACCCGCCATGACCGAAGCCAATCCCCACGTTTTCGACGCCAGCCTGCCCACGTTCGAACAGGACGTGCTGCTGCGTTCGAAGGACGTCCCGGTGCTGGTGGACTTCTGGGCGACCTGGTGCGGGCCCTGCAAGTCCCTGGGCCCGGTGCTGGAAAAGCTGGCCGCCGAGTTCAACGGCGGCTTCCTGCTGGCCAAGGTCGACGTCGACAAGGAACAGCAGCTGGCCGGCTATTTCCAGATCAAGTCGGTGCCGACGGTGATGCTGGTCAAGGACGGGCAGATCGTCGATGGCTTCCCGGGCGCCCTGCCCGAGGGCCAGCTGCGCCAGTTCCTGGGCCACCACGGCGTGCTGCCCCGCGAGGCCGAGGCCCCGGTCGAAGAAGCCGAGCCCGCGCCCCTGGACCCGCACGAAGAAGTCGTGCGCCTGCGCGCCGCCACCCAGGCCGAACCGGACAAGGAAGAACTCAAGCTCGACCTGGCCCTGGCCCTGCTGCGCACCGGCGCGGTGCCCGAGGCCGAAGGCCTGCTCGACAAGCTGCCGGCCAACCTGGCCCAGGACGACCGCGCCCTGCGCGGCCGGGCGCGCCTGGGTTTCGCCGCCTTGCTCAAGGACGCGCCGCCGGCAGACGTGCTGCAAAAGGCCATCGCCGCCAACCCCGGCGACCTGCGCGCACGGCACCTGCTGGGCGCGATGGACATCGTCGGGGGCCGCAGCCAGGACGGGCTGGAACACTTCCTGGAAATGCTGCGCATCGACCGCAACTTCGAGGACGGCCTGCCGCGCAAGGCGCTGATCGACGCGTTCCGCGTGGTCGAGGACGAAGACCTGGTCGGCACCTACCGCCGCAAGATGGCCTCGCTGCTGTTCTGACATGAAAGCCGCCAACCTGCGCCGGTACATGAACGTCTGGCCGCCGTTCCTCTTCAGCGGCATCCGGGTGACCGACATCGCCGACGACTTCGGCCACGCCCGGGTCGAACTGCGCCAGCGCTGGTACAACCGCAACTACGTCGGCACCCATTTCGGCGGCAGCCTGTTCGCGATGGCCGACCCGTTCTGGATGATCCTGCTGATGCGCCGGCTGGGGCCGGGCTACATGGTCTGGGACCAGGCCGGCGAAATCCGCTTCGAAAAACCCGGCCGCGGCACCGTGGTGGCCGACTTCCGGCTCGAAGACGCCGTGGTGGACCAGATCCGGGCCGCCGCCGCGGGCGGCGACAAGGTGCTGCACTGGTTCGAGACCCCGATCCTGGACGCCTCCGGCGAGGTCGTGGCCCGGTACCGCAAGCAGGTTTACACGCGCCTCAAGCGCGACCGCCGCGAGCCGGGGGCGACCGATAAAACGTGACGGAAATCACGCTTTAACGTCCGGCTTGCCTGAACGGCTGGCTCCCGTATGCTGGAGGGCCCGCCCCCCGCCCCACCCGACCGCGCCATGCAGCAGGAAGACGAACTTTCCCCTGACGAGCTGACCGCGCTGCTCTCCAGCTACATGCCGGAGATCCCGGGCTATCGCGTGCTGCGGCGCATCGGCAAGGGCGGCATGTCCCAGGTCTACCTGGGCGTGCAGGAGTCCCTGGACCGCCAGGTGGCCATCAAGGTGATGTCGCCCGCCGCGCTTACCGACGAAATCTCCAAGCAGCGCTTCGAACACGAGGCGCGCACCATCGCCAAGCTCGAACACCCCTGCATCGTCGGCATCCACGAGGTCGGACGCACGCGCCAGGGCCTGCTGTATTACGTGCTGCCCTACCTGGCCAAGGGCCACCTGGGCCAGCGCGATTTCACCCAGGACGAAGAACGCGCGGTCGAAGTGCTGCGTTCGCTGCTGTCGGCGCTTGAATACGCGCATGCGCGCGGCATCGTGCACCGCGACGTCAAGGCCGAAAACGTCCTGTTCGACAACGCCGACCGGCCGCTGCTCACCGACTTCGGCATCGCCCTGAGCAAACGCGATTCCACCCGCATCACCACCGCCGGCCTGGCCGTGGGCAGTGGCGGCTACATGGCGCCCGAACAGGCGCGCGGCGAAGTGGTGGACGGCCGCGCCGACCTCTACAGCGTCGGCGTGCTGGCCTACGAACTGCTTACCGGCCACCTGCCCTTCCAGGCCGCCGACCCGCTGGCCCTGGCGCTGATGCATGCCCAGGACCCGGTGCCGCGCCTGGCCCCGGAGAAAAAACACTGGCAGCCGTTCATCGACCGGGCCATGGCCAAGTCGCCGGACAACCGCTACCGCAACGCCCAGCAGATGCTGGGTGCGCTCAACCAGATCGCCACCGGCAAACGCGCCGAGCCGATGATCAACCCGGAACTGGTGAAGGGCGTTTTCGAACGCTGGTGGAAGCCGGTGCTGGCCACCGCGTCGGCGGCGCTGCTGGCCGCCGTGGCCATCGTCTGGCTGATGGACGGCCGGGACGAACCGCAAACGCCGGCTGGCGACTTCTTCACCGTCGAGGAAGCGCCACCCCTGCCCGCGGCCGCGGACGAGCCGGCGCCGGCCGTCGTCGTCGCCGAGCCGCCGCCCGCGCCGGTCCCGGCCCCAGCCGAACCGCTGCCGCCGCCGGCCGACGAAGCACCCGCCCCGGCCACCGCCTTCGACCAGGTGCGCGCGGAAGTCGCCACCAGCAC
>NZ_CAXBJS010000215.1:0-4050 GCF_963976025.1 uncultured Arenimonas sp. | reverse complement strand
CCAGCCAGTCGTCGTCGCTGCCTTCGTTGATGCCTTCGAACAGGAAGGTACTCAGGTAGCGTTCGCCGGTGTCGGGGATCATGGCCAGCACCACGCTGCCCGGGTCCAGGGTGCGGGCCACTTCCAGGGCTGCGGCGAAAGTGCCACCGCCGGAGATGCCGCAGAAGATGCCTTCGCGCATCGCCAGGTCGCGCGCGGTGTCGCGTGCCAGCACATCGTTCACCGGTACGATCAGGTCGTAGATGTCGCGGTTGAGCACGTCCGGGATGAAGTCCGGCGTCCAGCCCTGGATCTTGTGCGGCTGCCAGTCGCTGCCGGAAAGCAGGGCCGCGCCTTCGGGTTCGGTGACCGCGATCTTCAGGTCCGGCCGCGCCAGCTTCAGCACTTCGCCGACGCCGGTGAGCGTGCCGCCGGTGCCGTAGCCGGTGACGAACCAGTCGAGCCGCTTGCCTACGAAATCCAGCAGGATCTCCGGACCGGTGGTGGCGCGATGCCAGGCCGGGTTGGCCGGGTTCTCGAACTGCCGGGCCAGGAAGGCGCCGTGTTTTTCCGCGAACGCCTTGGCGTGCCTGACCATGCCGCTGCCGCGCTCGGCCGCCGGCGTCAGGATCACCTTCGCGCCCAGGGCGCGCATCAGCTTGCGCCGCTCGATCGAGAAGGTTTCGGCCATGAAGGCGACGAAGGGATAACCGCGGGCCGCGCACACCGCCGCCAGGGCGATGCCGGTGTTGCCCGACGTGGCCTCGACCACCATCTGGCCCGGCTGCAGCGCGCCCGATGCTTCGGCGTCGAGGATGATCGCCGTGGCCAGGCGGTCCTTTACCGAGGACATGGGGTTGAAGTATTCGAGCTTGGCGTACATCGCCACGCCTTCCGGCGCCAGCCGGTTGATGCGCACGATCGGCGTATTGCCGACGGTGCCCAGGATGCTGTCGTGGATCATTGCCCTGACTCCTTCACGCTGAAACGCCGCCAAGAATTGAGCACCGCGCAGAACAGCGCCGCCGTGCGTTCGGTGTCGTACACCGCCGAATGCGCCTGGTCGCCGTCCCATTCCAGGCCGGCGGCCTGCACCGCCCGGCTGAGCACGGTCTGGCCATAGGCCATGCCGGCCAGCGTAACCGTATCGAAGGTGGAAAAGGGGTGGAAAGGGTTGCGTTTATGTCCCACCCGCGACACCGCAGCGTTCAGGAAACCGAGGTCGAAGTGGGCGTTGTGGCCGACCAGGATCGCGCGCTGGCAGCCGTTGCGTTTCACCGCCGCGCGCACCTTGGCGAAAACGTGGTCCAGGGCTTCACGTTCGGGCAGGGCGCCGCGCAGCACGCAGTCGAGGCGGATGCCGGTGATTTCCAGCGACTTGGGGTCGATTTCGCTGCCCTCGTAGGGCTCCACATGGCTGGTGGCGACTTCGCCGGGCACGTAGTAGCCCTCGTCGTCGAGTTCGATCGGGATCGCGGCGATTTCCAGCAGCGCATGGCGCGTGCAGTCGAAACCACCGGTTTCGACATCGACGACCACGGGAAGGAAGCCGCGGAATCGCTCGGGCATGCGCGGCGGGGGCGAGTTTTCCATGCCGCGCAGGATAACAGGGCCGGCCCTCGGCTCAGGCCGGCCAGAGCCACCCTGCCGCCAGCAGCAGCACCGCCAGGATCGCCAGCACCAGTCCCGCCACCGGCACCAGCATCAACGCCGGCAGGGCCAGCACCGCCAGTGCCAGCGCCCAGGCCAGCGGGTCGGCCAGTGGCTGGCGCGGCGTGGTGCCGGCGCCCGCGGCGAACAGCGCATCAAGGCTGAAGCGGCCGGCGCCGTGGAAAACCAGCGGCAGCAGCATGGCCATGAACAGCAGCGGCAGCTTGAAGTTGCCAAATCCCTTGTCGGTGATCGCGTAGCCGCGCCAGAGCTCCGACAAGCTGCCCCAGTCGGCGGGCCAGTGCACCGACACCGTCGCAACCGCCGTCAGCACCAGCAGTACGAAGGCGAAAAAACGCGTGCCCAGGCCCAGCAGCAGCGCCACGGCGCCAATCAGTTCCGCCCAGGTCGCCAGGGTCCAGCTCAGGTCCGTGGGTGCCAGGTTGAACGGCACCGGGAACTTGTCATGGATGCCGGCGAACCAGTTGTCGCCGCGCAGCTTTTGCAGTCCCGCTTCCCAGAACTCCCAGGCCAGCAGCAGGCGCAGGCCAAGCGGCGCCAGCCAGCGGCCGGTGCCTTCCAGGCGTTCGGTGAGCGCAAGCCAGCGCGTGGTTGAATCGTGGGCCATCAGCGGGTCTCCGGATCGGGTTGGGTGCCCAGCAACACGCCGTCGCGGCGAAGCTGGTCGAACATGCGGCGGCCGTCGGCGACGAAGGCTTCGACGTCGGGCGCGGATGCCTCGGCGGCCAGGGCTTGAAGCTGGGCGCGGCCGCTCAGGCCGGGCTGTTCGGACAGGCGCTGCAGCAGGCGGAAGGTGAGCGGGCTGAGCGAATGGAAGTGCACGCGCTGGTCGGCGCCGCGGCGCACCAGCAGCAGGGTGGGTGCGTCCGGTGCGTCGCTGGGCTGGTAGTCCGGCGCAAGCCGGTGCACCGGCCAGGCATAAGCCAGCGGCCAAGCCAGGGGCGAGGGCACCGGCACGCCGGCCAACAGGTCGCCATTGGGGTCGTGCGGAGTTTGCTCGTCGCTGGCTTCGCTCAGGTCCAGCGCCAGTTCCACCCATTCGTAGTGCGCCAGTTCCACCAGCCAGGGCGGGTCGGTGTCGTCCGGGTCCTCGCGTTCCTGCAGGTACTGGATGAATTCGCGCGGCAGCTCCGGGAACAACGGCGTGCTGCAGCGGTGGTCGCGATAAAAATCGCGCACCAGCGCGTGCCAGCGGTCGTCGTCGAGCAGCCGGCGGACCACCGGGAAGTTGGCGGCCAGCAGGCCCTGCAAACTGTTGTAGAAAAGCTCGCGGTAAACCTTCAGGCGCCGGTCTTCGATGCCGGGAGGCGGCGCTTCGTGGCCCGGGTCGCGCACGTGCGCGGCCAGGCGCGCCTGCTGTTCGCGCAGGCGTTCAGGCGCGGGCATGGCGATCCGCGGCAGCGGCGTGCTGGTCCAGCACCGCGCGCACCTGGCCCAGTTCGGCCACCAGGTCGGCATAGGGCGGGATGTTGAAGTCGCGCTCGAGAAGCGTGGGGCGCGGACCAAAACGCGCGCAGGCGTCGTCGAGCAGCGCGAACACGTCGGGTTTCACCGGCGCGCCGTGGGTGTCGACCTTCAGGTCGTCGGCTTCGTCGTAGTGGCCGGCGATATGGAAATAGGCGATGCGTTCCCCGGGTAGCTTCGCCAAAAAGTCCGCGGCGTCGTAGCGATGATTGATGGCGTTGACGTAGATGTTGTTAACGTCCAGCAGCAGGTCGCAGTCAGCCTCGGCCAGCACGGCGTTGATGAAGTCGATCTCCGACATCGCCTGGTAGGGCGCGGCGTAATAGGAGATGTTTTCCACCGCGATGCGCCGGCCCAGGGTGTCCTGCACCTGGCGGATGCGTCCGGCCACGTGCTGCACCGCTTCTTCGGTGAACGGAATGGGCAGCAGGTCGTAGAGCTGGCCCTGGTCGCTGCAGTAGCTGAGGTGTTCGCTGAAAATCGGCACCCGGTGTTCGTCCAGGAACCGGCGCAGCTTGCGCAAGTAGGTGTCGTCGAAGGGGTCGGTGGAACCCAGCGACAGCGACAGCCCGTGGCAGACCAGCGGGTGCCGGGAGCTGAGGTCGCGCAGGGCGGCGCCGAAGCGCCCACCCACGCCGATCCAGTTGTCCGGCGCACATTCCAGGAAATCGAAGTCAGCCGGCGCCGCCGCCTGCAGCGGGCCCAGAAGGGCCCGCCGCAGGCCGAGGCCCGCCGCCGTTCGAGGGAGCATGCGCGCGGACATCACGGGACGATCAGGCGTTGCCGCCGCACTTGCCTTCTTCGGCCTTTTCACCGGCCTTGTCGGAACCGCACTTGCCTTCGCCGCACTTGCCTTCTTCGGCCTTCTCGCCGGCCTTGTCGGAGCCGCACTTGCCCTCGCCACACTTGCCTTCGCCGCACTTGCCTTCTTCGGCC
>NZ_CAXBJS010000214.1:0-4118 GCF_963976025.1 uncultured Arenimonas sp. | reverse complement strand
CGAGGAGCTCGAGCTGCTGCGCGAGGCCGGTTTCCACCCACTGGAGGTGATGCGCGCCGCCACCCTCTCGGGCGCCGAAGCCCTGGGCGCGCAAGACCGCATCGGCTCGATCGAACCCGGCAAGCTGGCCGACCTGGTGGTGCTGTCGGAAAACCCGCTGGCCAACCTGAAGGTGTTCTACGGCACCGGCCACATCCGCCTGGGCGAAAACGGCGAACCCACCCGCGTCGGCGGCGTGCGCTACACCATCAAGGACGGCATCGTGTACGACGCCCCGGCGCTGCTGCGCGACGTGCGCGCGATCGTGGCCGAAGAGAAGGCCAAGCGTGGCATCGAAGACCTCGCCCAGCCGTAAAGGACTGAAACCCGGGTCAGAGTCGAGTTTCTGAAATTCGACCCTGACCCGGGTTTTTACGCGCAAAAGAAAGGCCCCGGCAGGGCTGCCGGGGCCTTTGTCTTTTGGCGGGATCAGAGCTTCTGGATCGCCGCGCTGCGGGTCACGCCGTTGATCGTGAACTGCACGTTGGCCGTGGTGGCCGAGGTGTAGGTGATCGTGGCGGTGCCGGCGGCGGTGAACGAACGGTTGTTCGGGTTGAAGGTAGTGCTCCACGGCGCGGCGTTGGACGCATACACCGTGCCCGAACGCACGTCGGTGGCGGTCCAGGTGGCGTCGAGCTCGAACCACTGCGCCTTGCCGGTGTTGTCGTAGATGAAGAACATCACGAACTGGTTGTAGGTGGGCGCGGCGTACTGGTAGACCGTCAGGCCCCAGCCGGCTTCGCTGGGCACGTACCAGGCGCCGGTGTAGTCGCGGCCGTTGGACGGGCCGAAGGACTGCACGGTGGGCGCCAGCCACTGCTTGACGTCGTTGTAGACCACATCCAGACGCGAATACACGTCCCAGTTCTCGGGGTCGTCAAGGTTGCCAGAGTTGCTGCATGCAGCTTCACCTCCGTAGAGTCCTCCACGCAGGTAGTACCCGCCGGCGCCCCCGGTGAACAAGCCCGAGCCGCTGCTGCCACCCTGGGTGGTCCCACTAAGCCAGCCCACTTCGTTCAGATATGTTGATTGAACAGTCTGCTTTCCGAGCGAGGATTTCTTGGCGTCACCCGCTGGATGGTGAATGGCCAGTACGTCGGCTCCCGCAGCCAGCGGGTTGGCATCCCAGCCGGCGTAAAAAGCAAAGCCTGGAGGCGTATTGTTCAGACGCAACAGTGCGGCGTCGGTGCCTGCGCCGCCGCCGCCGTAGTCATTGAAAAGTAGCTGGGCACCGCCGCCGACTTGGGAAGTGGTTTTCGAAACGCCGCTGCCGCAGCTTGTGGCCTCGTAGTTCCAGACAGTGGTAACGGTATTGGCAACCGCCTGCGAGCCGATGCAGTGGTCGGCGGTGAAGTAATAAGGAATTTGGCTACTGTTGTCGGTGTCATTGAGCAAGGTGCCTGTGCAAATCTTACTGCCACTTCGCTGGAAGAGGAGCCATGAAACGGAGTCTTTTGCATCGGCGAAGGCCTGGCCCAAGGTGCCGATGCGGCAAGCCGTGTCGACGTTGCATCCGTCCGACTCGCCTATTTTGGTCGACAGTGCGAAACCGCTACGCAGGCTTGCAACGAGATGTGAGACATGTGCTACCTGCACTTGAACTGCATTGAAGTCAACGCCGGTGGGCGCGAACAGTTCGATGGCTTGGATTTCTCCATCGGTTGCCATCGTCCAGTGCAGTCCACGATCATCAATCAGGCGCCGGGCCTCGGATCCTGTAGTCATGCCCTCAATGCGGGCTGGCTCATCGGAGCCTGCTACGCGCATTTCGATGCGGTCATCCATCCCGCGCAGTTTCAAACCCACACGCAGTGCCAGGGCATCAGGGGAGCGGACTTCAAAGCGGGCAACTGAGCCGCCTTCTATGGCCTTCCAGGCCAGTGCCCCCAGGGGAGCCGCGGCCTCGGCGGCACTACGTTCGATGCCGACTTGCACCACCTTTCCTACCATTTCTTCGTTGTGGCGCTCGAGTTCAAGAATGCGCTCGGGCGCCATCGGGGTCAGCACCAGCCGGGAGGCAGCGGCGCTGGTCGTGGCATCACGCCAGGCCAGCGGCGCCTGCGCCTTGCTGGACTGGGCGCGTTCACCCGCGACCTGCATGACGGGCTCGGCGGCCCAGGCGGCAGCGCTGGAAAGGGCCAGCGCAAGCGCCAGCGAGAGTGCGGTGCGGGTGTTCATGAAAGGCTCCATCGTCGGTAGCAGCGTCCCGGCAGTTTAGTCCCTGCCGGGGCGGATGCAACGCAACGGGGGCCGGTGGTTCAGCCGGCCTTCGCGGCGGCCTTCTTCACGGCCTTCTTGGCGGCTTTTTTGGCCGGGGCCTTCTTGGTGGCCTTTTTCGCGGCTTTCTTGGTCGCTTTCTTGGCGGTTTTCTTCGCCGGGGCCGCGGCCTTTTCCGTGGTTTTCTTCGCCGCCGCCTTCTTGGCGGGAGCCTTCTTGGCCGCCACCTTCTTGCCGAAGCGCCCGCCCTTGCGGACCGGCTTGCCCTCGGCCAGCAGGGCCTCGCACTCGGCCTGGGTCAGGCTGGCGGGGTCGCGGTCCTTGGGGATCTTGCCGTTCTTCTCGCCGTCGGTGATGTACGGGCCGTAGCGCCCGTTCAGCACCTGGATGTCGGTGCCTTCGAAGGTCTTGATCGTGCGGTTGGCGATCATTTCTTCCTTGGCACGGATCAGTTCAACGGCGCGCTCGAAGCTGATCTTGTACGGGTCGTCTTCCTTGCCCAGCGAGGCATAGGTGTCGCCGCGCTTGGCGAAGGGGCCGAAGCGGCCGATCGCCACCGTCACCGGCTTGCCGTCCATTTCGCCCAGGGTGCGCGGCAGGTCGAACAGCGGCAGCGCTTCTTCCAGGGTGATGGTGTGCATGCTGGTGCCCTGGCGCAGCGAGGCGAACTTGGGCTTTTCCTCGTCGTCCATGTGGCCGATCTGGGCGTAGGGCCCGTAGCGGCCAAGGCGCACCGACACCGGCTTGCCCGACTTGGGGTCGATGCCCAGCTGGCGCGCGCCGGTGGCTTCGGTGCGGTCCACCGACTCGCTTTTTTCCTCGACCATGGTCTTGAACGGCTTCCAGAACCGTTCCATCAGCGGCACCCAGGCGCTTTCGCCGGCGGCCACCGAATCGAGCTCGTCCTCAAGCTTGGCGGTGAAGTCGTAGTCCACGTACTGCGTGAAATGGCTGGTCAGGAAGTTCGCCACCGCGCGGCCGACGTCGCTGGGCCGGAAGCGCCGGTTGTCCAGGTACACGTATTCGCGGCCCTGCAGCACCTGGATGATGCTGGCGTAGGTGGACGGGCGGCCGATGCCGTATTCCTCCAGCGCCTTCACCAGCGAGGCTTCCGAGAAGCGCGGCGGCGGCTCGGTGAAGTGCTGGTCGGTGTGGATGCTGCCCAGCGGCACGGTCTGGCCGGTTTTCATAGGCGGCAGCTTGCGCCCTTCGTCGTCTTCGTCGGCGGTTTTCTGGTCCTTGCCTTCTTCGTACACGGCCAGGAAACCCGGGTCGATCACGGTGGTGCCGCTGGCGCGAAAGCCGTGTTCGCTGCCGGCCGCCAGTTCCACCGACACGGTGTTCAGGGTGGCGGGCACCATCTGGCAGGCGACGGGGCGCTTCCAGATCAGTTCGTACAGGCGGCGGCCGTCGTCGTCGAGGTACTTGGCCACCGAGGCCGGCGTGCGCAGGGCCGACGTGGGGCGGATGGCCTCGTGCGCTTCCTGGGCGTTCTTGGACTTGGACTTGTATTCGTTGGGCTTGTCCGGCACCGCCTGGGTGCCGAAGTCGCGGGCGATGACGTCGCGGATTTCCGACACCGCGTCCACGGAAAGGCTGACGGAGTCGGTACGCATGTAGCTGATCAGGCCGACCGTGCCTTCTTCGCCGATCGCCATGCCCTCGTACAGCTTCTGCGCCACGCGCATGGTGCGCGAGGTGGTGAAGCCGAGCTTGCGCGCGGCCTCCTGCTGCAGCGTGGAGGTGATGAAGGGCGGCGCCGGGCGGCGCTTGCGCTCCTTGCTGATGACGTCGGTGACGCGCAGGGCGTCGCCGGCCGCCTTCACCAGGCGCTCGCGCGCGGCCTGGGCGTCTTCGGTATT
>NZ_CAXBJS010000213.1:0-4162 GCF_963976025.1 uncultured Arenimonas sp. | reverse complement strand
GCCGCCCACTCGCGCCAGCCCAGGCGCTGCAGGCCTTCCGGTTCCACAAGGTTTTCGGGGGAAGGCATGGGTCAGGGTGCCAGTTTGCGCTTGAGTGCGCGCGCCACCGAGGGCGGCAACCGCGGCAGCGTGCGCAGCAGCCAGGGCAGGATGCGGCGCTTGGCGCCACCCAGCGACTCGGGCACCACGGCATCGATCAGGTGCGGGCCGGGATGGGCCAGCGCGTATTCCAGGGCGTGCGCGAACTCTTCGGCGGTTTCCGCCCGCACCGCGTGCACGCCCATGCCCTGGGCCAGCCGGGCGAAATCCAGGCGCGGGCCGCCGATGTCGAGCTGGGAGCGCGCCTTGGGGCCGATGCGTTCGGCCCCGACCCGTTCAAGTTCGACGTTGAGCACCGAATAGGAGGCGTTGTTGAAAATGATGGTGGTCACGTTGAGGTTCTCGCGCGCCATCGTCCACAGCGCCTGCAGCGTGTACATGGCCGTGCCGTCGCCGATAAGGGCCAGCACCGGGCGGTCCGGGCAGGCCACCGCGGCGCCCACGGCATTGGGCAGGCCCTGGCCGATGGCGCCACCGGTCAGCGTCACCAGGTCGTGGCGCGGGCAGCCCGCGGTCATCAGGCCCAGCATCAGTCCCGAGGTAATCGCCTCGTCCACGACGATCGCGCGCTCCGGCAGCAGGTGGCCGACCGCCTTGCAGACCTTTTCGGCGCTGAGCCGGCCGCGCGGACGGCCCGGGCGCGATGCCGGCTGCAGCGCGGGCTGGGAACCGCCGGCGCCCGTGGCTTCGACCAGCGCCTGCAGGCTGGTCGCGGCGTCCTGGTCGGGCCGGCACAGCGTGTGCACCTGGCAGCCGGCGGGCACCAGTTCACTGGCCTTGCCCGGGTAGGCGAAGAAGGAAACCGGCGCCTTGGCGTCCACAAGCACAAGATGTTCGAACTCGGCCAGCTGCACGCCGGCCAGTTCGGCCAGGTAGGCGATGCGCTCGACCGGCGGCAGGCCGGCGCCGCGTTCAAGCCGGGTCGGGAACACCTCGGCCAGCAGCGTCACGCCGAATTTGGCGGCAAGGCGGCCCGCGGCCACCAGCGCCGGCTCGCGCAGCGCGCGCCCGCCCAGCAGCAGCGCCGTGCGGCCGCCGGAGGCCAGCAGCTTCGCGATGGCGGCCACGGCGTCGGCGTCGGCGCCGGCCGGCGGCATCGGGGGCGGCGGCGCAGCGGGCGTGGCGCCCTCGCCCCAGGACACGTCTGCGGGCAGGATCAGGGTGGCCACCTGGCCGGGCAGTCCGCGCGCGGCGACCACGGCATCGAAGGCGTCGCGGCACAGGTCCTGCGTTCGCATGGAGGTACGCACGAAACCCGGCGAGACGTTGCGCGCCACGGTTTCGATGTCCGACTGCAGCTGGGCGTCGAGCGGCATGTGGTAGGTGGCGTGGTCGCCGACGATATTCACCACCGGCACCCGGCCCTTGCGCGCGTTGTGCAGGTTGGCCAGGCCATTGCCCAGGCCGCAGCCCAGGTGCAGCAGGGTCGCGGCGGGCTTGTCGGCCAGGCGGGCGTAGCCGTCGGCGGCACCGGTCGCCACGCCTTCGAACAGCGCCAGCACGGCGCGCATGCGCGGTTCGTCGTCGAGCGCGGCGACGAAGTGCATTTCGCTGGTGCCGGGATTGCTGAAGCACACCTCGATACCGGCGTCGGCGAGGGTCTTCATCAGGGCTTGGGCGCCGTTGGGCATGGGACTCTCCGTGAAACGTGGGCCGCGCTCAGGCGCGGTCGAGGTGATGGGGGCCGATGTCGGCGACGCGGGTGACGCCGGCCAGCGCCATGGTGACCTGCAGCTCGCGGCGCCAGACTTCCAGCAGGCTGGCCACGCCGTGTTCGCCGCCGCCGGCCAGGGCCCAGGCCCAGGGCCGGCCGATCATCACGCCGCGGGCGCCCAGGGCCAGCGCGCGGAACACGTCCACGCCCGAACGCAGGCCGCCGTCCACCAGCACTTCGGCGCGGCCACCGACGGCCGCGAGCACCGCCGGCAGCCTGGCCGCCGTGGCGGCCGCACCTTCGAGCTGGCGGCCGCCGTGGTTGGACACCACGATGCCGTCGGCACCGGCGACGACCGCGGTCTCGGCGTCCGCCGGATCCAGCAGGCCCTTCACCACCAGCCTGCCCTGCCAGCGTTCGCGCAGCCAGGCCACGTCGTCCCAGGTGATGGAGGGGTCGAACTGCGCATCGATCCAGCGCCGGAACGCATTGATGTCGCCGGCCACCGGCACGTGGGCATCCAGGCTGCCGAAGCCGTGCGGCTTGCCACGCACGCCGACGTCGTACAGCCAGCCCGGACTCGACAGCAGCTGCGAGAGCTTGAGCAGCTTCGGCCGCAGGCCCGCCTGGCCCAGGCCGTTGCGCACGTCGCGGTGGCGCGGCCCGGCCAGTGGCAGGTCGACGGTGAACACCAGGGTCCGCACGCCGGCGGCCCAGGCGGACGCGAGCAGGGCTTCGACCACGCCGCGGTCGCGCAGCATGTACAGCTGGAACCAGGGCGGCGTGCCGGTGGCCGCCACTTCATCGACGCCGCAGATGCCGACCGTCGACAGCGTGAAAGCAACGCCCGCCGAACGCGCGGCGCGGGCCGCCTGGGCTTCGCCGCGGCGCGCCATCATGCCGGCCAGGCCGACCGGGGCCAGCACCAGCGGCAGGCGGCTGTCTTCGCCAAGAAGGGAAGCCGATGTATCGACGCCACTTACATCCACCAGCACGCGCTGGCGGATCGGCAGCGCGGCCCAGGCGGCGGTGTTCGCGGCCAGGGTCTGTTCGGCCCCGGCGCCGCCATCGAGGTAGTCGGCCAGGAACCGCGGCAGCCGCCGGCGGGCCAGGGCGTGGTAGTCGGCGCAGGTGGCGGGAAAGCGACCGACCATGGCTCAGCCCCCTTCGCGCAGCGAGCGCACGGCGGCGCGCGCGGTCAGGATGCAGCCCGGCAGGAAGGTGCCCTCGAGCGACCGTTTGCCATTGCTGCCGCCGCCGCCGAATCCGGCGGCCTCGCCCACGCAGTAGAGGCCGGGAACGGCGGCGCCGTCGGCATCGAGCACGCGGCTGGCGAGATCCGTGCGCAGCCCGCCCAGGCTCTTGCGGGTGATCAGCTGCATGCGGATCGCGATGAAGGGACCGGCGCCGGACTGCTGCAGCGGCGCCGGCTTGCAGGTGCGCAGGCGGTCGGGCCGCCACTGCCGCGCCTCTTCGATACGGCGCACCTGCGGGTCGTTGCGGTAGTTCGCGTCGAAAGCGTCCACCGTGGCCTGCAGCCGGGCGGCATCGATGTCGTGGGAGCAGGTCAGCGCATTCATTTTCAGGGCCAGGCCGGACAGGCTGTCGTCGACCAGGAAGTCGGCGCTTTCGCGCTGCATCTGCGCGACCAGGCGCCGGTTGCCGGTCAGGGTTTCGAAGACAAAGCGCAGGAATTGTTTTTCGCGGATGCGCGGGTTGTGCTCGGCGCCTGAAATCGCGAATTCGCGCAGCGCGATTCGGCGGTTGAGCAGGTGCCAGGTCCAGGGTTTTTCCTGCTCCGCCACGCGCTGGCACAGCCAATGGGTGTCGAAACCGGTGACCAGGGGTTCGGGGCCGATGCGCTGGCCGCGGTGGTCGAGCCAAAGCGCCGACTTGCAGGGAATGGTCGACAGGCCGTGGCCTTCGAAGTGCGGGAACGGATGCGCGATGCCTGCCGCGTAGTTCCACATTTCACCGGCGTTGACGATCCGGCCGCCGAGCTCATCGGCAACGTGGTGGTGCAGGCGGCCATCGGAATACGGATGCGCGCCGTTGAGCATGCGCGCCGGCATCGGCCGGTCGGCCGGCCAGTTGGCGCGGCACTGCGCATGGCCACCGTTGATGCCGCCCATGGCCAGCACGACGGTGCCGGCGCGCAGGCGGACTTCACGACCGCTGGTTTCATCGACCGCCAACGCGCCGCAGACACGCCCGGCTTCTTTCTCCAGCCCCAGCACGCGGTGGCGGTGCAGCAAATGCAGCCGGCCGCCTTCGCCGGCGCGGCGCATCGCGTCGCCCAGGCGAATCACCAGCTCGCGCGCCGTGCCCCAGACGACGTGGTAACGCGGCACCGAATTGCCGTCGCCGGCGCGGCCGCGTTCGACCCAGTTCACCGCCGGCAGGAAACGC
>NZ_CAXBJS010000212.1:0-4225 GCF_963976025.1 uncultured Arenimonas sp. | reverse complement strand
CCTTGTGGGTTTCAAGGAAGGCGGTGATTTCCGGGTCCACGTCGGTCCAGTCGCCTTTCATGTAAACCGCACCGGCGCGCTCCAGCGAGGCCTTGAAGGCGTCGCGGCCCAGCACGGTGCGTTCGTTGGCCTTGCAGCTCACGCACCAGTCGGCGGTCATGTTCACGAACACCACGCGGCCGTCGCGGCGCAGCTGTTCCAGACGCTGCGCCGAATATTCGACGACGCCTTCGGTGGAAGCTTCGGCGCGAACGGGTACCGGCATGCGCTGCACCGCCACCACCGGCCACAGCGACAGCGCGATCACCAGCGCGGCCAGGGTCTTGGCGGCCACGCCCTTGAAGCGCGCCTTTTCCCACAGCCACAGGCCCAGTCCCAGGCCGACCACGCCGACCAGGGCCAGGCCGATGGCGTCGGCGCCGCGCTGCTTGGCCAGGACCCACAGCAGCCATACGGCGGTGAGGTACATCGGGAAGGCCAGCAGGTGCTTGAAGGTTTCCATCCAGGCGCCGGGTTTGGGCAGCCGCGCCGCCAGCGCCGGCACGAAGCCGATCAACAGGAAGGGCAGGGCAAGGCCCAGGCCCAGCGCCAGGAAAACGCCGATGGCCACGGCCGGCGAGGCCGCGAACGCAAACGCCAGCGCCGAACCCATGAAGGGCGCCGTGCACGGGCTGGCAACCACCACCGCCAGCACGCCGGTGAAGAAGTCGCCGGCCGGGCCGGATTTTTGCGCCAGCGACTGGCCGGTGCCGGCGAGGGTGGCGCCGAAGGCGACCACGCCCGACAGCGACAGGCCGATGGCCACCATCACCAGCGCCAGCGCCGTGATCACCCCCGGCTGCTGCAGCTGGAAGCCCCAGCCCAGGGCCAGGCCGGCCTGGCGCAGCGCCAGCGCCGCGGCGCCGACCGCGGCGAAGCTGGCCAGCACGCCGGCCGTGTACCAAAGCGCCTGCGAACGGGCCTTGCGGCGGTCGCCGCCACCCTGGGCCAGCGACAGTGCCTTGAGCGAAAGCACCGGCAGCACGCAGGGCATCAGGTTGAGGATGACGCCGCCGCCCAGGGCCAGCAGCAGGGCCAGCCACAGCGTGGTCGCACCGGCCTGCCCGGGTGGGAGGGACTTCAGCCCCGATTCTTCCGGGGTACCGGTCGGGACTGAAGTCCCTCCCACGGTTCCGCCGGCCGGCAGCTCCAGCGCCACTTCGCGGGTCATCGGCGGATAGCAGATGCCGTCGGTCTGGCAGCCCTGGAAGGTGGCGACCACGGTCAGCGGCGTGGCCTCGGTGTGCTGCCGGAACAGCGGCAGCGGCGCCTCGACCTGGTCGAAGAACACCTGGACGTCGCCGAAGTGTTCGTCGAAATGCGCGGTGGACGCGGGCCAGGCGATCGCGCCGGCCGACACACCCTCGCCCCGCACCTCGACGCTGCTGCGGTCGCGATAGAGGTAATAGCCCGGCGCCGGCGTGAAGCGAAGCAAGAGCTGGTTGGGCCCGCCGACGATGGCTTCAAAGCGGAAGGCTTCTTCCTCAGGCAGCGGCAGCGCATCGCTGGCGCCGGTGGCGGCGCCAAAGACGTTGTTGCCGCGCGGGCCCAGCAGGTCCAGGCCGGCGGCCGGTGCCTCGCCGGCCGCGGCCGTGGGCAAGGACACGCGCAGGGTCTTGCTGTGCGGCGGATAGCAGATGCCCAGGTCGGCGCAGCCCTGGTACTTCACTTTCAGCTCGACGACGGTGGTGCCGTCGGCCGCGGCGCCGGTCAGGACGCCGGTGACGGCGTCGCGGTAGGTTTCGACGTCGCCGAAAAATTCATCGGTGTAGGCAATGCCGTCGGGCAACTCGAGCGGATTGACCTTGAAACCCGGGGACAACACCTCGGCGCCCATGCGGTGCCGGTACAGGTAATAGCCGTCGGCGATTTCCCAGTGCAGCTCGATGCGGCCGCGTTCGCTGGCGGTCGCGGTCAGCGCGAAGGCCTCGTCGATGGGCAGCAGGTCGGCCTCGTCCACGGCCTGGGCCATGGGGGCGAAACTCAGGGCGGCCAGCAAGGCCAGAAGCCAACGGGTCATGCGGGATCTCGTTCGGGCGGTGGGGGCGGACGCCTGGGCGCCGCCCCTGTCGGACCGACAGTATCCCCGGAAGTTCGCGGCCCTGGCGAGGCCGCGAACGAAACGCTCAGGCGCGCGTGGTCATGGACTCGACAAAATCCACCAGCGGCTGCTGTTCCGGGTTGCGCAGCGAGCGGAAGGCCACCAGCAGGCGCTCTTCCAGCCCGCACTGGGCGTAGAAGTTGAGCATCATCGCCGGTGTTTCCTGCGAATCGTCCTCGCTGCCGCCGCCCACCCAGCGGCCGCCCCGTGGCGAGCCATTCGAAGCTGACCGCCGTGGCCATGGCGATCTTGGCCATGTTGTCGGTGGTTGGCCGGGCGCCGTCCTTGCGTTCCCACTGCGCCACCGCGCTGCGGGCCACGCCGACCGCGAAGGCCAGCTCCGACTGCGACAAGGACGCGCCCCGGCGCGCCTGCCTGATTCGATTGAATAGATGTGTCATTGGATGTTTCCCCGAAAAGGTCCTGCAAGGATCCGTGATGCCCGGTTTTTCTAACCAGGTCAGCACAACTGTCCGGAACCGGTGCATCTGCCCTAACCACCCCCTTGGCAAGTGGGCAGGCACCGGAGTTTCCGGATGGGCGGTAAGCCCTGCTTAGCAGGACGCCGCCGATGTGGGTGCTTTTGGCACCGTCCCGGGCGTTGACCCCGGACCCCGTCGCCGTGCTCTAGTCACACCGAAGCCCTTGTTATGCGGGGCTTTTGCTGTGTCCGGGCCGGTCGTTGGGCACTGCCCGATTGTAGAACCAAGCGCGGCCTGGAAAGCAACACTTCCCGGGGGGGGGGATGAATGAAGAAGTGGTGCGCGGTACTGGCGGCGACCTGGGGGCTGGACCTTGCCCTGCGATGGCAGGGGCACCTGGCGGCATCGTCGGTCCCGGGCGTGCCGCTTTGGGCAGGCCTGCAGCTGGTGTCGGTGCCGGGCGCCGGGCTGCGGTTTACCGGCCTGGGCGCCCTGTCTTCGGCCGCGGTGCTGCTTTCGCTGGCCCTGCTGCTGGCCGGGGCCTTCGTGCTGGCCCAGGCCGTGTTCGACCTGCCCCGCGACCGGTTCTGCCACGCGGGCCTGCTGTCCGCCCTGGGGGTGGTGGCCTGGACCGGCCTGGACCTGGCCGAAAGCCTGGTCTACGGCGGCCGCATCGAGACCCTGGCCTGGCAGGCCGGCGGCCCCGCGACCCGCTATTTCGGCCTGGGCGACCTGGTGCTGCCCCTGCTGCTGGCCACGCTGGCGGCCTGCTGGGTGGTCCAGCTGTGGCGGAGGCTGCGCCGGGGGGCTTGAAAGGCAGGGCCCGGGCCCCATCTAACCGGGGCCGCGGCGCTTCCGGTGCAACCGGCGCGCGCGTATCATTGGCACTCACCGGGGCCGAGTGCTAACAGCACAGGCCCATGTTGTTGAAACTAAAGGACTAACGAGGACACTCATGAACATCAAGCCGCTCTACGACCGCGTGGTCATCAAGCGTATGGAAGAGGAAAAGATGTCCGCTGGCGGCATCGTCATCCCGGACTCGGCCACCGAAAAGCCGATCAAGGGTGAAGTGGTCGCCGTCGGCGCCGGCAAGGCGCTCGACAACGGCACGACCCGCACCCCGTCGGTGAAGGTCGGCGACAAGGTGCTGTTCGGCAAGTACTCGGGCACCGAAGTGAAGCTCGACGGCACCGAGTTCCTGGTGGTCAAGGAAGACGACATCCTCGCCATCCTCGGCTGATAACGCGCCTTTCGCGCGACCAGTCATCCCCCTCAATTCAAAGCATCCGGAGATATACAGAAATGGCAGCCAAGGAAATTCGTTTTGGTGAAGACGCCCGCGCGCGCATGGTGAAGGGCGTCAACACCCTCGCCAACGCCGTCAAGGCCACCCTGGGCCCGAAGGGCCGCAACGTCGTGCTCGACAAGAGCTTCGGCGCCCCCACGATCACCAAGGACGGCGTCAGCGTCGCCAAGGAAATCGAGCTGGCCGACAAGTTCGAGAACATGGGCGCCCAGATGGTCAAGGAAGTTGCTTCCAAGACCTCCGACATCGCCGGTGACGGCACCACCACCGCCACCGTGCTGGCGCAGGCCCTGATCCGCGAGGGCATGAAGGCGGTCGCCGCCGGCATGAACCCGATGGACCTCAAGCGCGGCA
>NZ_CAXBJS010000211.1:0-4418 GCF_963976025.1 uncultured Arenimonas sp. | reverse complement strand
GACCGGCGCGATCATCGGCGTGGCCAGCGGCGTGCTGCTGGCCAGCAACCTGTCGAACATCGTGCGTTACATCGAAGAAGCCACCCAGACCGAACTGATGCCCTCGGATGTCTATTACATCAGCGGCGTGCCGACCCTGGTCGATCCCAAGGACGTGCTGATGATCGCCATCGTGGCCTTCGTGCTGTGCCTGCTGGCCACCCTTTACCCGGCCTGGCGCGCCTCGCGCACCGATCCCGCCACGGCGCTGCGCTATGAATAAGCCCATGAACGACGTCGTCATCCGCTGCGAGAACCTGGGCAAGACCTACCAGGAAGGCGACCTGCGCACGCCGGTGTTCGACGGCCTGCAGCTGTCGGTACGGCGCGGCGAAACCGTCGCCATCGTCGGCGCTTCGGGCGCGGGCAAGTCCACGCTGCTGCACCTGCTGGGCGGCCTGGACAGCGCCAGCTCGGGCGAAGTGCACGTCGACGGCCAGCGCATGTCGGCCCTGGGCGAACGCGATCGCGGCCTGCTGCGCAACCGCGCCCTTGGATTCGTCTACCAGTTCCACCACCTGCTGCCGGAATTCACCGCGCTTGAAAACGTGATGATGCCGCTGCTGATCCGCGGCGATCGCGACAGCACGGCGCGCCCGGCCGCCCAGGCCCTGCTTGAACGCGTCGGCCTGGGCCATCGCCTGGGCCACAAGCCGGGCGAACTCTCGGGCGGCGAACGCCAGCGCGCCGCCGTGGCCCGCGCCCTGGTCGCGCGCCCGGCCTGCGTGCTGGGCGATGAGCCCACCGGCAACCTCGACGAAAAAACCGCCGCCACCGTCTTCGACCTGCTGCTCGAACTCAACCGCGACCTGGGCACCGCCCTGGTCATGGTGACCCACGATCGCCGCCTGGCGCGGCGACTGGATCGGACCCTGGAACTGACCCAGGGACAACTGCGACCCGCCACCGGGGACTGAGGTGCCGGGCCAGCGCGCCCCGGCGCCGGCGCCCTTCGGGCCCGGTGTCGCGGCTGCCCTGCTGGCCGGCGTGCTGTGGGTGCAGGGGCTGGCCAGCCTGCCCGGGGCGGGCATCATCGTCGCCTGGGGGCTTTGTGGCCTGTGGCTGTGGCGGTCGGCCACGCGCTGGCGCTGGCTGGGCGCCGGCCTGGTCGGCGTCAGCCTGGCCTGTGCCCACGGCGCCCATTCCCTGTCGCTGCGATTGCCCGACGAACTCTCCGGCGCCGTGCTGCAGGTGCATGGCCATGTCAGCGGCCTGCCGGAAGCGGGCGAGGGCAACTGGCGCTTCGGCTTCATCGTTGAAGGCGGCGAAGGCGCAGCCGCCGGCCTGGCGGGGCGCCGGCTGCAACTGGGCTGGTACGCCCAACCGGGCGAAAGCCTGCCGCACCTGCAGCCCGGCAGCCGCTGGCAGCTGGCCGTGCGCCTGCGGCCTCCGCGCGGCGTGGTCAACCCGGGCGGCTTCGACTTCGAGCGCCGGGCGCTGGAACGCCGGCTCGCCGCCACCGGGTACGTAGTCACCGGCGCCCCCGTCGGCCCGCCGGCGGCGGCGCAGGCCCTGGATCGCCGGCGCGAGGCGCTGTCGGCGGCGATAGGGCGCGCGGTGCCCGATGCCCGTGCCCGCTTCGTGCAGGCCCTGGCCCTGGGCGACACCCGCGCCCTGGACGACCACGACTGGACGGTGCTGCGCGCCACCGGCCTGACCCACCTGATCGCGATTTCCGGGTTCCACGTTGGCCTGGTCGCCGGCTTCGGGGCGCTGCTGGGGCAGGGCCTGTGGCGGCTCGTTCCGTCCCTGGGCCGGCGCTGGCCGCGGCCGCTGGGCACGGCGGCCCTGGCCCTGGCCCTTTCGCTGGCCTATACGGCGCTGGCCGGCTTCGCGCTGCCGACGGTGCGCACCGCGCTGATGATCGCCGTGGTGGTGCTGGCGCGGCTGCTGCGCCGGCCGCAGGGCGACGGCCAGTCGCTGGCGCTGGCGACGATCGCGGTCCTGCTGGTCGATCCGCTGGCCGTGCTGTCACCTGGTTTCTGGCTCAGCTACCTCGGCGTGGCCTGGCTGCTGTGGTGCCTGCCCACGGCGCCGGGCCAGGGCTGGTGGCGCCCCTTTGTTGGCGGCCAGGCGGTGGCGATGCTCGGGCTGCTGCCGGTGGGTGCCTGGTTTTTCAGCCAGGCCTCGCTGCCGGCGCCGGTGGTGAACCTGGTCGGCATTCCCTGGATCAGCCTGGGCGTGGTGCCGCTGGCCCTGATCGGGCTGCTGCTGCATCCGCTGCACGAGGGCGCGGCGGCGCTGGCCTGGCAGGCGGCGGCCACGCTGATGCAATGGCTCTGGCAGGGCCTGGAATGGGTGGCGCGCTGGCCGGCGGCGCTGGCCTGGCTGCCCGAACCGGGCCTGGCCAGCCTGCTGCTGGCCCTGGCCGGCGCCTTCTGGCTGCTGCTGCCCCGCGGCGTGCCCGGCAAGGCGCTGGCGGCGCTGCTGTTCCTGCCGCTGCTGTGGCCGGCGACCGATCGGCCCGGACCCGGCGAAGCCGACCTGCTGCTGGTGGACGTGGGGCAGGGGCTTTCGCTGGCGGTGCTGACCCAGCGCCACGTACTGCTCTACGACGCCGGCCCGGCACCGCCGCGTGGTCTGGATTTTGGTGAAGCGGCGGTGCTGCCGGCGCTGCGTGCCCACGGCGTGCGCCGCATCGACACCCTGGTGATCAGCCACGGCGACAACGACCACGCCGGCGGCGCCGACGCCGTGCGTGCCGGTTTGCCCGTGGGGAGGACCGTTGCGCCCGCAGCCTGGGCGCGCCCGGGCATGCAGCCTTGCCTGGCCGGGCAGGGCTGGCATTGGCAGGGTGTGCAATTCACCTGGCTGCACCCGACGCCGTATTTCCCCTACCTGCGCAACGACAGCAGCTGCGTGCTGCGCATCGAAGCGGCCGGGGCCAGCGCGCTGCTGCCCGGCGACATCGGCCGCCACGTCGAAGCCCGCCTGGCGAAACTGCCGGCAGCGCAGGTGCGCAGCGATGTGCTGGTGGTGCCGCACCACGGCAGCGACACCTCGTCGAGCCTGGATTTCCTGGCGGCGGTGCGGCCGACGCTGGGGCTGCTGCCCGTGGGTCACGACAATCGTTTCGGCCTGCCCAAACAGATCGTGCTCGATCGTTACGATCGCTATGCCACGCAACTGCTCGACAGCGCCACGTCGGGCGCGGTGCGCCTGCGCCTTGGCCACGACGGCGTACGGGTGCTGGAACGGCTTCGCCAGGACCGCCCGCGCTACTGGCGCCATGCCCCGGCTGGCGGCACAGGCTATGCTATCGGCGTCCCCCCAACGGCAAAGGTGAGGCGTGCTGGAACTGATCAAGGCAGGCGGCTGGGTGATGGCGCCGATCATCGCGCTGGCGGTGCTGGCGCTGGCCATCATCCTGGAGCGTTTCTGGAGCCTTCGGCGCAAGGAAGTGCTGCCCGACGGCCTGGGCGAGGAAGTCCGTGACTGGGCCCGCGGCCGCCAGCTCGACCCCAAGCACATCGACATCCTGCGCCGGAATTCGCCGCTGGGCGAACTGCTGGCCGCCGGGCTGGACGTGCGCCACCGCCCGCGTGAAATCATCAAGGAACGCATCGAGGACGTCGGCCGCCATGTCGCCCACCGCATGGAACGTTTCCTCAACACCCTGGGCACCATCGCCGCGGTGGCGCCGCTGCTGGGCCTGCTGGGCACCGTGTTCGGCATGATCGAGATGTTCCTGGACATCCTCACCGCCGGCGTCGGTGACGCCAACCGGTTGGCCGGCGGCATCGGCCAGGCGCTTATTTCCACCGCGGCCGGCCTGTGCGTGGCGATCCCGGCGGTCATCTTCCACCGTTACCTGCGCGGCCGGATCACCGAATACGTGGTCGAGATGGAGCAGCAGGCCACGGCCCTGCTCGACGCGCTGGAAGAAGAACCCTCGGCCAGCCCGGGCAAGCCGCCGCGCGCCACCAAGCGGGGCAAGGCGTGAAGCTCAGCACCGGCCGGGTTCCCGATGAACCGGAGATCAGCCTGGTGTCGCTGATCGACGTGGTGTTCTGCCTGATCATCTTCCTGGTGGTCACCACCACCTTCGACCATCGTTCGGCGCTCAAGATCGTGCTGCCCAAGACCGATTCGCGCAGCGAAGTACAGGTCGAACAGCCGCTGACCGTGCTGATCGACGCCGACGGCCGCATCTTCATCGGCAACAGCGAAGTGCTCAAGACCGACCCGGCCTCGCTGCGCGCCAGCCTGGCCAGCGAAGCCGGCGCCGACCGCACGCGCCAGATCGTGGTGCGCGCCGACGCCCGCTCCCAGACCCAGCATCTGGTGACGGTGATGGACAGCCTGGGCCAGCTGGGCTTCACCCGCATCAACCTTGCCACCACGCCCGAGGCCACGCCTTGAGTTCGGAAACCTCGGCC
>NZ_CAXBJS010000210.1:0-4423 GCF_963976025.1 uncultured Arenimonas sp. | reverse complement strand
GCGGCGGCGGGGCGCGGACGGTTTTCGACCTTGGTGTTCACGCCGCCAGGTCCTCGGGCGAGATGTCGTCCACCAGCTTGCCGTGGTCGAGCACCAGCACGCGCTGGCGCATGCGCTTGACCAGGGCCAGGTCGTGGCTGGCGATGATCACCGTGGTGCCGGAGGCCGGCAGCGCGGCGAAGAGCTGCATGATTTCGGCCGCCAGCTGCGGGTCGAGGTTGCCGGTGGGTTCGTCGGCGACCAGCAGCTGGGGCTGGGCAACCAGGGCGCGGGCGATGCCCACGCGCTGCTGTTCACCGGTGGACAGCTGCAGCGGCAGGGCGCGCTCGCGGTCGCCCAGGCCGACCTTGTCGAGCACCGTGCGCACGCGCTTGCCGACTTCCGAACGCGGCGTGCCGGCAATGAGCAGCGGCAGGGCGACGTTGTCGAAGACGCTGCGGTCGGTCAGCAGGCGGTGGTCCTGGAAGACCACGCCGACCTGGCGCCGGTGCAGCGGCACCTTGCGGCCGCGCACCTTGGCCAGGTTGCGTTCGTTCACCAGCACGGTGCCCCGGCTGGGGCGCTCGGACAGGTGCACCAGGCGCAACAGCGTGGACTTGCCGGCGCCCGAGTGCCCGGTGACGAAGAGCATTTCGCCCTCCTCCACCGCGAAGCTGACGTCGCTCAGCGCCGGGGCGCTGCCGGCGTAGGTTTTCGAAACATTGTCGAAACGCAGCAGAGCCATGCGGGCGCGGGGCGGTCAGTGCTTGCCGGGCGGGTTGCGCTTGACCAGGGAGCTCAGGCCGGCCTTGATGCGGCCCAGCAGCGAGGGCTTGGCCTCGCTGGCGGGCTTGGCCGGCTTGGACGCGGGCTTGGCGTCGGGCTTCCTGCGGGACGCTTCCTTGCGCGGCGCGTCGCCGCGCGGTGCGCTGGCGCCCGCCTCGGTGCCTTCTTCACCGACCGGACGACCGCGGCGACGGCGACGGCGCTTGCGGGCCGGCGCATTCGGATCTTCGAGCATCGGCGACGACGGCGCCGGACGGCGGGCCGGGCGTTCGACACCGGCTTCAGCCGGTGCGTCCTGGGAGGCCGCCGGCGCGCCTTCGGCAACTTCAGCCGCGGCCGGACGGCGTTCGCGGCGCGGGCCGGCACCGGCACCACGGCTGCCGCCGCCTCCGGAACGACCACCCTCGCGACCACCCGAGCGGCTGCCCGAACGGCCGCCGCCGCGGCGTTCGTCCTCGGCGGCCTTGGCCTCGCGGACTTCGCGGTAGATGGCGCTGACGCTTTCGGTTTCACCGGCCTCGTCGCCTTCGACCGGACGCGGCGTGCGCGGCATCGGCACCAGCAGTTCGGCGGTGACCTGCTCGACCGGCAGTTTCTGTTCGATGTAGGCCTCGATGTCGGGCAGCGACATGGCGTAGCGCTCGCAGGCGAAGCTGATCGCGTCACCCTCGGCGCCCAGGCGGGCGGTACGGCCGATGCGGTGCACGTAGTCTTCGGCGTCGAAGGGCAGGTCGTAGTTGTAGACGTGCGACACGCCGTCGATGTGCAGGCCGCGCGCGGCCACGTCGGTGGCCACCAGCAGGTCCAGCTGGCCCTTCTGGAAGCGACCCAGCAGGGTTTCGCGCTTCTTCTGGGGCACGTCGCCCGACAGCACGCCGACGCGGAAACCGGCGCGCTCAAGCGCCTTGGCAACACGTTCCACCCAGACCTTGGTGTTGACGAAGACCATGGTGCGCTGGCCTTCGCTGCGGGTGAGCAGGCCGATCAGCAGCGGGATCTTTTCTTCGTCCGACGGCAGGTAAACACGCTGGCGGACCCGGGCGGCGGTGATCGTCTCGGTTTCGACGACCAGCTTCTCGGGCTCGTTCATGTGTTCGTAGGCCAGCTCCAGCACGCGGTGGCTGAGCGTGGCGCTGAACAGCAGGGTCTGGCGTTCGGTGCGGATCGGCATGCGCCGCAGCAGGAAGCGGATGTCCTTGATGAAGCCCAGGTCGAACATGCGGTCGGCTTCGTCGAGCACGCAGACTTCGCAGGCGTGCAGGGACACGACCTTGTGCTGCTTGACGTAGTCGATGAGCCGGCCCGGGGTGGCAATGATGACGTCCACGCCCTGCTGCAGGAGTTCGCGCTGCTTGTCGTAATCGACGCCGCCGTAGACCAGGGCAAAACGCAGGCCCAGGTCGGAGCCGAACTTCACGGCGTCCTTGTGGATCTGGATGGCCAGTTCGCGGGTGGGGGCGAGGATGAGGGCGCGCGGGTCTTCGGGCTTGCGGTCGGCCAGGGCCGGGCGCGTGAGCAGCCGGTTCATCAGCGCGACCAGGAAGGCCAGGGTCTTGCCGGTGCCGGTCTGGGCCTGGCCGGCGACGTCACCGCCCGGCAGGGCGATCGGCAGGGTCAGGGCCTGGATGGGGGTGCAGCGGGTGAACCCCGCGGATTCGAGGCCGGCCTGGAGATCAGGGTGCAGCTCGAAACTGGAAAAAGCGATATCGGTCAGTGGTTTGTCGGACATGTAGGTCTCTGGTTGCGCGTCTCTGCGCTTGCGCGGCCTGGCCGGGGGGTCGCAAACTGCCCTGAACCCGGGGCCGCCGATGGCGGTTGATTTACCGTTCGAAGCGCCCCAGTTTAACCCAACGGCAGGCCCGACCGGGCCGCCACCTTCAAGTAAATCAGGAGTTTGACGCATGAGCGACCAGGTGCTTCATGTGGGTGACGCCGACTTCGAGGCCCAGGTGCTCCAGTCCGATACCCCGGTGCTGGTGGATTTCTGGGCCGAGTGGTGTGGCCCCTGCAAGATGATCGGCCCGATGGTGGATGAGCTGGCCGACACGTACGCCGGCAAGGTCAAGGTGGTGAAACTCAACATCGACCACAACCCCCAGGTTCCGCGCCAGTACGCGGTGCGCGGCATCCCGACCCTGATGCTGTTCAAGGACGGAAAGGTGCACGCCACCCAGGTCGGCGCGGTGGGCAAGGCCCAGCTCGCGCAGTTCGTAGACAAGGCGCTTTGATCCGCCCTGCCCCGGTCCCCCGGGGCCCCGCGGGGGCCGGGCGCTTGTCGCGCCGCCCCCGGCGGTGTTAGTTTGAAGGTCATTCGGGCGCCTTGGGCGCCGATGTCTCGCCATACCCCCTTTCTCCCCACACTCGCGTTCGCGAGGTGAATCCTGTGTCCGAAAACGAAACCGACTCCGGCGCCAGCGCCGAGAAGCGTCCGCGCAAATCGCGCGCCGCAAATCCCAACAACGACGCCCCGGCCGCCGATACCCCGGCACCGGCGCCCGTGCCTGTCTCGGCACCGGCCCCCGAGCGCGCCAAGGCTGAACCTGCTGCTTCCGGCGACGCCGGCGGTGGTGGTGGCGGCCAGGGCGGCGGCGGTGGCCAGTCCGGCGGCGGCCAGTCCGGTGGCAACGACGACGGCGGCCAGCAAGGCGGCGGCGACGGCGGCCCCCAGGGCGGCGGCGACCGCAGCCGCGAAGGCCGGCGCAACCGCCGCGACCGCTTCCGCGACAAGCGCGACCGCTTCAAGGGCCGCGAAGGTGGCGGCGGCGGTGGCGGCATGCCCGGCGACGACGAAGGCAATGCCAACGGCGGCAACGGCGGCCAGAACGAGCGCCCGCTGCCCCCGCTGCCGCCGGACTTCCCGGTCTACAGCCTCAACGACCTCAAGCGCATGCCCGCGCACAAGCTGCTCGAGATCGCCGACAAGCTGAACCTGCATGAGGGCGTCGCCCGCATGCGCAAGCAGGACGTCAACTTCGCCCTGCTCAAGGTGCTTACCCGCCACCCGCAGGGCGTGGCCGGCGACGGCGTGCTGGAAATCCTGCCCGACGGCTACGGTTTCCTGCGCAGCGACGACGCCAGCTATCTCGCCGGCCCGGACGACGTCTACATCTCGCCCAGCCAGATCCGCCGCTTCAACCTGCGCACGGGCGACCACATCGCCGGCCGCATCCGCAGCCCCAAGGACGGCGAGCGCTACGTCGCGCTCAACATCGTGGACACCATCAACGGCGAACCGCCGGAGGCGTCCAAGGGCAAGGTGCTGTTCGAGAACCTGACGCCGCTGTTCCCGCGCGAGCGTTTCAAGCTCGAGCGCGGCAACGGCTCGTCCGAAGACATCACCGGCCGCGTCATGGACCTGATGTCGCCGATCGGCAAGGGCCAGCGCGCCCTGATCGTCTCGCCGCCCAAGGCCGGCAAGACCATGCTGATGCAGAACGTCGCCCAGTCGATCCTGTACAACCACCCGGAAGTGCACCTGATCGTGCTGCTCATCGACGAGCGCCCCGAGGAAGTGACCGAAATGCAGCGCAGCGTGCGCGGCGAGGTCATCTCCTCGACCTTCGACGAGCCGGCCGCGCGCCACGTGCAGGTCGCCGAGATGGTGATCGAGCGCGCCAAGCGCCTGGTCGAGCACAAGAAGGACGTGGTGATCATGCTC
>NZ_CAXBJS010000209.1:0-4428 GCF_963976025.1 uncultured Arenimonas sp. | reverse complement strand
TTTCCTTTTCCAGCAGCGCGCGGCGGACGGCTTCGGTGGGATGGGCCGTGAACACCGGCTCCACGCGCAGTCGCGGCAGCAGGGCCAGTACGGCTTCGGCGGGCACGCCTTCGTCGCGCAGCTTGCGCAGCGAATCCTCGAGGCCACCGGGCTGGGGCGACTCGCCCAGGCGCTGGTAGTCGCGGCGGCGGCGGATGCGGTGCACGCGTTCGGCCAGGTTCACCGCCTGGAAATAGCTGGCGAAGGCACGCACCAGCAGTTCGGCGCGATCCATCGGCAGTCCGCGCAGGCGTTCGGCCACGTCTTCGAGCGGGGCGCCGGCTTCGCGGCGGCGGATGGAGGCGATGCGCAGGGTTTCGACGTCGTCGAGGAAACCGGGCGAAACCTGTTCGGCCAGGATTTCGCCGACCAGGGCGCCCAGGCGCTTGACGTCCTCGCGCAGCAGGTCGTCGGTGGCGGGAAGTTCGATGTCGCGCAGGGATTCGGGGATCTGGCTCATCCGCAAAGCCTAGCGCGATTGATTCACACGCCGCAGCACTTCTTGTATTTCTTGCCGCTGCCGCAGGGGCAGGGGTCGTTGCGTTCCGGAGTGGCGGCGCGGCGCACGGGTTCGCGCGGGGTCAGCGATTCGATGCGGTGGCAATGCAGGTCGTGCAGCATGTCCGGCAGGCCGCCGTAGATTTCCAGGCGCTCGCGGTAGTCCAGCGGCACCGGTGCCCCGCCCTCTTCTTCGGGCGGGTAGCTGCCCACGGCCAGGGCTTCGATGTAGGCCTCGACCTCACCGATCCAGTCGTCCTCGGCGATCCACGCGTCCCAGGCTTCCGAACGCAGGTCCATGCCGTCCAGGAAGCCACCGGCCCAAGCCGCGCCGATGTCCACGTCCGGGCCGTGTTCGCCTTCGGGGTCGTCGGGCAGCCACCACAGCAGGGCGCCTTCGACGGTGAGCTCGTCGCCGGGCTGGCGCACGCGGCGGCGGGCGGTTTCCCAGGCCAGCATCAGCAGGGCGGTGGCCTCGGCTTCTTCCTCGGCGTTTTCCCAGCGCGGCGGCGCCTTGCCCCAGACGCGCGGCAGCCAGTCGGCTGGCGTCACCTCGCCCGGGCTCACAGCCAGGGCGGTGAGGTAACCGTCCAGCGGCTCCAGGCCGAGCCCGCCGAAGGGCACGGCGCGCTGCTCGAGCAGGCGGTCGAGCTGGTCGATGCGGGCATCGTTGGCCCGGAACCAATCGGCTTTGGCGGTGGCCATCAGTATGCGAACTCCCGGAACACCGGATCCACGCTGCCGCCCCAGGCGCCGTGGAACAGCGCCAGCTTGCGCTCGGCCGGGGTTTCATTGGCCAGGGCGAACTCCAGCAGCGGCTCCAGGAACACGGCCTCGCTGGCTCCCGACTTGTTGAGCCGGTTGCGCCGCGCCAGGCCCTGGCCGGAAATCTTCAGCGCCTCGAGCGCCAGCTCGCGCAGCGTGGCGCCGCGGAAGGGCAGCTTGAAGCCGTGTTTTGGCACGCCGTCGCGCAGGGCGTGGCGTTCCTCGCGGCTGAAGTCCTTCACCAGGTCCCAGGCCGCGTCCAGCGCCGCGTCGTCGTAAAGCAGGCCGGTCCAGAACGCCGGCAGCGCGCACAGGCGGTTCCAGGGGCCACCGTCGGCGCCGCGCATTTCCAGGTATTTCTTCAGCCGCACTTCCGGGAAGGCGGTGGTCATGTGGTCGGCCCAGTCGCGCATGGTCGGCAGCTGGCCCGGCAGTTCGTCCAGTTCGCCACGCAGGAACTTGCGGAAGCTGCGGCCGGCCAGGTCCAGGTACTCGCCGTTGCGGTAGCTGAAGTACATGGGCACGTCGAGCAGGTAGTCCACGTAGCGCTCGAAGCCGAAGCCGTCCTCGAACACGAAGTCGAGCATGCCGGTGCGATCGGGATCGGTGTCGGTCCAGATGTGCGAGCGGTAGCTGAGGTAACCGTTGGGCTTGCCGTCGGTGAACGGCGAATCGGCGAACAACGCGGTGGCGATGGGCTGCAGCGCCAGCGAGACGCGGAACTTCTTCACCATGTCGGCTTCGTTGGCGAAGTCCAGGTTCACCTGCACGGTGCAGGTGCGGGTCATCATGTCCAGGCCCAGCTTGCCGCGCTTGGGCATGTACTCGCGCATAATCTTGTAGCGGCCCTTGGGCATCCAGGGCATTTCTTCGCGCCGCCACTTGGGCTGGAAGCCCATGCCCAGGAAGCCCAGGCCGAGCTCGTCGCCGACGGCCTTGACCTCGCGCAGGTGGGTCATGGTTTCGCAGCAGGTGTCGTGGATGTTCTCGAGCATGGCGCCCGAAAGCTCCAGCTGCCCGGCCGGCTCCAGCGTCACCGACGCGCCGGCCTTGGCCAGGGCGATGAGCTTGCCGTGCTCTTCGTAGGGCTCCCAGCCGAAGCGGGTGAGCCCGCGCAGCAGTGCCTCGATGCCACGTTCACCGTCCCAGGCGGGCGGGCGCAGGTCGTCGAGCCGGAAGCCGAACTTCTCGTGCTCGGTGCCGATGCGCCAGTCCTGCGGCGGCCGGCTGCCCGTTGCCAGGTAGTCGACCAGCACGCGGTGGTCGGTCAGCGGTTCGTCCTTGGCATTGCTGGGTCCGGACAATGGGGGTCCTAGGTACACTCTGGGGATGCGAATCGTAACCCGCGCCGTCGCGCTTGGCGTCCTGCTGGCGGGCCTGCACTGTTCCGGCGTGGCCCTGGCGCAGACGCTCGAGCGCGGCAACGGCCCCGAACCGTCCACGCTCGATCCGCACCGCTGCCCGGAGGTGGCCTGCGCCAACATCCTGCGCGACCTGTTCGAAGGCCTGGTGGCCGAGGACGGCGCCGGACGGCTGGTGCCCGGCGTGGCCGAACGCTGGGAGGTGTCCGGCGACGGCCGCACCTGGACCTTCCACCTGCGCCCCGACGCCCGCTGGTCGAACGGCGAGCCCCTGGATGCCCCGCAGGTGCTGGCCAGCCTGCGCCGCGCCTTCGCCCCGGCCACCGCCGCGCCCTTCGCCGGCCATCTGGACGCCATCGAGAACGCCAGCGCGGTCCAGCGCGGCCTGCAGCCGCCGGAGAACCTGGGCATCGCCGCGCCCGATGCGTCCACCCTGGTCTTCACGCTGCGCCGCAGCGCCGACCTGCCCCGCCTGCTGACCCTGCCGGTGGCCTACCCGGTTTACCTGCCCGGCCTGGCCGAATACGGCGCGCGCCACACGCGGCCCGGCAACCTGGTTTCAAATGGCGCCTACCGCCTGGCCGACTGGCTGCCGCAGGCGCAGGTGACGCTGGAAAGCAACCCGCACTTCCGCGAAGCGCCGCCGATTCCGCGCGTGCGTTTCCATGTGACCGAAGACGCCGCCAGCGAACTGCGCCGCTTCGAGGCCGGCGGCCTGCACATCACCGAAACCCTGCCGCCGCAGCCGCTGGCGCACCTGCGCGAACGGTTCGGCGACCAGCTGCGCATCAGTCCGTACCTGGGCAGCTTCTGGCTGGGCTTCAATCTCGAACGCCCGCCGTTCAAGGACCAGGCGGCCCTGCGCGAGGCGCTGTCGCTGGCCGTGGATCGCGACATCCTCACCCGCCACGTCACCGGCCTGGGCGAAAGCCCGGCCTGGGGCGTGGTGCCGCCGGGCGTGGCCGGCTACGAAGCGCCGCTGCCGCCGGCCGCGGCGATGACCCAGGCCCAGCGCGAGGATCGTGCCCGCGCGCTGTACGCGCAGGCCGGTTACTCGCGCGACAACCCGCTGCAGGTCGAGCTGCGCTACAACACCTCCACCCCGCACCGGCGCCTGGCGCTGGCGGTGGCGGCGATGTGGCGCGAAACCCTGGGCGTGCAGACCCGCCTGCGCAACGAAGAATGGAAAGTGTTCGTCGGCACCCGCCGCCAGCGCGTGATCACCCAGGTCTTCCGCGGCGGCTGGATCGCCGACATCGACGATGCCCGTAATTTCCTGGACACCTTCCGCAGCGACAGCGCCTCGAACTGGAGCGGCCATGCCGACCCGGCCTACGACGCCCTGCTCGATGCCGCCGACGCCGCGCCGACCCTGGCACGCCGCCAGCAGCTGCTGCGCCAGGCCGAAACCCGCCTGCAGTCGGTGCACGCGGTGCTGCCGCTCTACCACTACACGTCCAAACACCTGGTGCACCCGGACGTGCAGGGGTTTGAAGCCAACCCGCTCGACCGCCACCCCAGCCGTTTCCTGCGCCTGCGCGACTGACGCCGCGGTGCACGTGACATCCCCCGGCCGCTTGGGCAAAGTCCCGGCATGCCCGCCGCCCGCCTGTTCGCCAGCCGCGCCCTGGAAGCCCTGCTGACGTTGTGGCTGCTGGCGACCCTGTGTTTCGTGCTGCTGCGCGCGGCGCCCGGCGGCCCTTTCGACGCCGAAAAGGCCGCACCGCCGGAAGTCGAAGCGGCGCTGGCCGCGCAGTACCGGCTC
>NZ_CAXBJS010000208.1:0-4459 GCF_963976025.1 uncultured Arenimonas sp. | reverse complement strand
GGACTCCCAATGGGCGTACCACTTGGTCTCGAAGGTGCTGGGCTCGAAGCTCTTTTCCATGGGGGCGGGTCGCTACCCCGGTGATTTGCCGGGGTTTTTGGGCTGAAAGGACGCGAATTCTATCAAGAATCAGCTAGTTAGTGCCCGCCGATCCTGAGCCTTCAAACGGCCGCGAAGGCATCCCGCGTCAGGTTTTCGGGCACGCCGTCGGTGCAGTGCACTTCATCCTCGATCCGTACGCCGCCCCAGGGCAGCAGCTGTTCGATCTTGTCCCAGTTCACGGCCTTGCCTTCCGGGCGGGCCTTGAGCTTGGCAGCCCCGGCTCGATCGTCACCACCATGCCCGGCTCCAGCACCCGGGTCATGCGCAGGAACGGGTGGCCGTCCGGGCGCGGGATCACCTTGCCGTCTTCGTCCGTGAAGCCCGCCACGTCGTGCACCTGCAGCCCGATCGGGTGGCCCAGGCCATGCGGGAAGAACGTGGAGGTCAGGCCGGTGGCCAGCATCTGGCCCGGGTCCATGTCCACGATGCCCAGCGTGCGCAGCACCCCGCCCAGGCGCAGGTGGCATTCCAGGTGCAGGTCGCGGTAGTCCGTGCCCGCGCGCACCTTGTCGCACAGCGCCAGCTGTTCGTTGTCCACCGCGTTCACCAGCGCCGCGAAGTGTTCGTCGCCGTCGCCCCAGGTGCGCGTGATGTCCGAGGCATAACCATCAACCTCGGCGCCCGCGTCGATCAGCAGCGAACGGTTGCGGCCGGGCGCCTGCGCGTCCTTGTACTGGTAGTGCAGCGTGGCGCCGTGCTGGTTCAGGCCGACGATGCTGTTGTAGGGCGCGTCCAGGTCGGTGTGGCCGGTCGCGGCCAGGTAGGCCGCGTGGATGCGGGCTTCCGAAGCGCCGGCGTGGAAGGCGGCGCGCGCGGCCAGGTGGCCGGGCACGGCGCGGCGCTGGGCGGCGCGCATGCGGTCGAGTTCGTAGGCGGTCTTCCAGGCGCGGTGGAAGTGCAGGTAGTCGATGACCGCCTTCGGGTTGTTGGGTTCGAAGCCGGGCAGGGCGGCATCGGCTTCGCCCAGGATCGCGCACTTGCCGGTCGTGGGCAGGTGCTGGCTGGCTTCGGCGGGGTCGCTGATGACCCGTACGTCAAACTCGTCCACCCAGAAACCTTCGGGCGCGGTCGGCGGCACATGCCAGTAGTCGTCGGGCTGGAAATACACCAGCACCGGCTTGCGGCCCGGCGTGTAGGCGATCCAGCAGGACGGATGCCGGGTCAGTGGCAGCCAGGCCTTGAAGTGGGCGTTGGGCTTGAAGGGATAGGGGCGGTCGTCGAGGAATTCGTATTTTTCGACCCCTGAGGCGACCAGAAGGTGATCGAAGCCACCCTTTTCCAGCGCACGGTCCGCGCGCTCCTTGATTGTCGACAGGTGCGCACGATATAGATGGCCGAGGTCCTGGTGGGTCATGGATGGCTTCCGCTTCAAGGGTCAGGACGGGGATTCTGCCGCAAACCAGGGTAGGGACGCAGGAGAGAGGCTTGCACGAGCATCGCAAAGACGGCGGCTTCCTCGGCCAACCCGCGTGGTTGTGGAGTTTCGGCGCGCTGCTGGTCGGCCTGGCCCTGAGCGTGCTTGCGGCCACCCTGCACCACGACGCCCTGGAACGTTCCGACCGGATGCGGCTCGACCGGCTGGCCGAACGCAGCTTCGAGGCGGTGGACGGGCAGCTGCAGACCTGTGGCCTGCTGGTGCGGGCGGTGCAGGCGCTGTTCCTGGCCTCCGACAACGTCACCGCGGCCGAGTTCGAGGCCATCTACGCCAACCTGCGGCCGCGCGAACAGTTCCCCAGCCTGCAGGCGATGGCGTATGCCGAACGCAGCGGCCGTCCTTCCAGCGACGCCGAGCCCGATGGCCGCGAACACTACCTGACCAACCTGGTGGCGCCGCGCTCGGGCAACGAAGCCCTGGTTGGCCTTGATGTCGCCACCCAGCCGGCGAACCTGGCGGCGGCGCGATTCGCGCGTGATGCCGACCGGCCGGTGATGTCGGCGCCGTTCCAGCTGATCCAGCGCACCGGCATGCCAGGTCCGAACGACGGCGTGACGATCCGGCTGCCGATCTTCAGCGCCGGTGCGCCGCCGCGGGACCTGGCCGAACGCCGCAGCCGCGAGATCGGCACCCTGGCCGCTTCGTTCCGGGTCAGCCGGCTGATCGCCGACGCGCTGCCCAGCGAAACCCAGGAACGTTTCCGGATCCGCGTTATCGACGTCACCGACGGGGGCCGGGCCCTGCTGTTCGAGCAGGCCACGCAGGCCGCGGTGCCCGGCGCCGAGGCGACGGCGACGCGGGTCCAGGACACCTATGTGCACGACCTGGCCTACGGCGGCCGCACCTGGCGCATCGAGGCCGAGCCGCTGCCCGACGCCGACCCGGCCACCTGGCTGCCGGCGCTGACCTTCGGTATCGGCGTGCTGGCCAGCCTGCTGCTTGCCAGCCTGGCCTGGTCGATCGCCGGCACCCGCTCGCGGGCGCTGGCCCTGGCCAGCGACATGGCGGCGCAGTACCGCCAGAGCGAGGCGCGCTTCCGTGCCCTGAACGAACTGCTGCCGGCCCTGGTGATGCTGGCGCGGGCCGACGACACGTCGCTGGTGTACGCCAACCAGGCCTGCCGCGACCGCTTCGGCGTTGGCGACGACACCGGGTCCATCCGCCTGGTCGACCTGGTCGATGACCCGGCGCTGCGCGATCGCATCGCCAGGCTGCCGGGTTCGCCCGACGGCATCATCAACGAGTCGGCGCAGCTGCACGGGCCGGAGCAGTTGCCGTTCTGGGCCACGCTGTCGGTGTCGAACATCGACCTGGGCGACGAAGCGCACCTGCTGGCGGTGGCCAACGACATCACCGAACTGCGGGTGCTCAGCGAGGAGCTGAGCTACCAGGCCAAGCACGATTCGCTCACCAGCCTGTACAACCGCCGCGAGTTCGAGCGGCGCCTGGATGCGGCCATCGCCTCGCTCGATGCCGGCGGGCCGGCGTGGGCGCTGCTGTACATGGACCTTGACCAGTTCAAGCTGATCAACGACACCTCGGGCCATTATGCCGGCGACCAGCTGCTGGCCCAGCTGGCGAACCTGCTGCTGGGCATGCTGCCCGAAAAGGCCGTGGTGGCCCGCCTGGGCGGCGACGAGTTCGCGATTCTGGTCGAAGGCGCCAGCGAAAGCGATGCCGTCGCCCTGGCCGAGCGCATCCGTACCGACATCGACGGATACTCCTTCGGCTGGGAACAGCGCAACTACACCATCAGCGCCAGCATCGGCGTGGTGATGCTGCGCGGCGCCGGGCTGAGCCAGCGCACGCTGCTGGCACATGCCGACACTGCCTGTTACATGGCCAAGGAACGAGGCCGCAACCGCGTGCACCTGTTCTCGGAAGAGGATTCCGAAACCACCCAGCGCCGCAGCGAGATGGAGTGGGCCGGCCGCATCCGCCAGGCGCTTTCCGATGGTCGCTTCCTGCTGCATTTCCAGGAACTGGTGCCGCTGTGGGAAGGCGAACGTTCCGAAGGCGTGCACATGGAGATGCTTATCCGCCTGCGCGACGAAAAGGGCGCGCTGGTGCCGCCGGGTGCCTTCATTCCCGCGGCGGAACGTTTCGGGCTGATGCCGGCCATCGACCGCTGGGTGGTCGAAACCACGCTGGCCAACTTCAGCCGCCTGCATCCTTCGGGCCGGCCGATCAGCCTGTGCGCGATCAATCTTTCCGGCCCGACCTTCGAAGACGCGGCTTTCGCCGACTTCGTGCTCGACGCCATCGAACGCCATGGGGTTTCGCCGCGGCACCTGTGTTTCGAAATCACCGAAACCGCGGCGGTGAGCAACATGGCCCGGGCGGTGGAGTTCATGCAGCGGCTGCGTGCGGCCGGCTGCAAGTTCTCGCTCGACGATTTTGGTTCGGGCATGGCGTCGTTCGGCTACCTCAAGAACCTGCCGGTGGACTTCATCAAGATCGACGGCAGCTTCATCCGCAACATCGAAACCGACCCGGTCAGTTATTCGATCGTGCGTGCGGTCACCGACATCGGCCACCAGCTGGGCCTGCAGGTCATTGGCGAATGGGTGGCGGACGAGCGCGCGCGCGACCTGCTGCGCGGCCTGAGCGTCGATTACGCCCAGGGTTTCGCCGTGCACAAGCCCGAGCCGGCGCTTTGTTTCAGGGATCCGCCGCGGGCCTGAGGCCGGGCTTCAGCGCGTGGGCGCCGCGGTGCAGGACGGGCCGAGGTCGAGCGGCGCCCCCAGCGGTACCGGGTCGCGGGCCAGGGTGACCCGGGCCTTCATCGCCACGGTCACCAGCAGTTCGTTTTCGTCGGTCACCATCATGGCGCAGCCCAGGCCCATTTTTCCGGCCAGGTCGGCGAATCCGGACGGGCCGGCAACAAACAGGGCCGAAGCGGCGACGTCGGCGAGCAGCGGG
>NZ_CAXBJS010000207.1:0-4485 GCF_963976025.1 uncultured Arenimonas sp. | reverse complement strand
TCTTCAACGCCCGCTACATCCTGGCCGACGAGGCTAGCGCCACCGACGCCGACTTCCTGGCGATCGAGTCGGTAGTGGCGCACGAGTACCTTCACAACTGGTCGGGCAACCGGGTGACGCTGCGCGACTGGTTCCAGCTTTCGCTCAAGGAAGGGCTGACGGTCTTCCGGGACACCGAGTTCAGTTCCGACCTGCATTCGCGCGCACTCAAGCGCATCGAAGTGGTGCGCCTGCTGCGCGGCCGGCAGTTCGCCGAAGACGCCGGTGCGCTGGCGCATCCGGTGCGGCCGGCGCGCTACAAGGAAATCAGCAACTTCTACACGCTGACGATTTACGAGAAGGGCGCCGAGGTCATCCGCGTGCTGCATACCCTGGTGGGCGAAGACGCCTTCCGCGCCGGCATGGACCGCTACTTCGCCGACAACGACGGCAAGGCGGCGACGCTGGAGGACTTCATGGCCGCGCACGCCGCCGCCAGCGGCCGCGACCTGTCCGGTTTCGCGCGCTGGTATGCGCAGGCGGGCACGCCGGAAGTGGCGATCAGCGCCGACTTCGACGATGCCAGCGGCGACTACACGCTCACCATCGACCAGCACACGCCGCCGACGCCGGGCCAGCCCGACAAGCAGCCGCTGGTCATTCCGCTGCGCTACGTGCTGTTCGACGCGCAAGGCGCGGTCGTGGACCAGGCGCCGGAATCGGACGCCGTCGTGCGCGACGGCCTGGTCGAACTCACCGGCGCCCGCCACGTGCTGCGCTGGCGCGGCCTGAAGGGCGCGCCGCTGCCGGCCTTCAACCAGGGCTTCGGCGCGCCGGTGAAACTGCGCTTCGACCAGGGCGTGGACGAACTTGCCCGCCTGGCCCGGCTCGAGCGTGATTCCTTCAATCGCTGGGACCTGCTGCAGCGCCTGGCCACCGAGGCCCTGCTGGCCCGGCCGCACGCCGAGGCCGCCACCGGCGCGCTGTCCGATGCACTGGCCGACCTGCTGTCGGACCCCGACGCCGACCCGGCCTTCGTCGCCGAGTGCCTGGTGCTGCCCGATTTCGACACCCTGGCCGAACAGGTGGACGAAGTGGACGTGCAGGCCCTCGTGGGCCGGCGCGAAGAGTTGCTCGACCGCCTGGCCGAAGACCAGGTCGAACGCCTGCAGCTTCGTTACGAAGCGCTGGCCGCCGACGCGCGCGAAGGCCTGTCGGGCAAGGCCATGTCGGCGCGCGCGCTGCGCAACGCCTGCCTGGCCTGGCTGACGCGGATCGACCCGGAGGCGCGACTGGCGCAGGCGCAGTTCGACGCCGGCGGCAGCATGACCGAACGCATCGCCGCACTTCGCTGCCTGCTGCACTTCCAGGCGCCGGGCGCCGAAGTTGCGCTGGCCGGTTTCCGTGAAGCCCACGCGGCCGACCCCCTGGTCACCGACAAGTGGATCGGCCTGGTGGCCACGCGCCCGCATCCCGAAGCGCTCGACGACGTCCAGGCCCTGATGGCCTCGACCTGGTGGAAGCCCGCCAATCCCAACCGGGTGCGCGCGCTGATCGGCAGCTTCGCGCGCCTGAACCCGCTGGCCTTCCATCGGCGCGACGGCGCCGGCTACCGGCTGGTCGCGGCGCAGGTGGCGGCGCTAGACGCCGTGAACCCGCAGGTCGCGGCCCGGCTGCTGGGCGCCTTCGAAAGCTGGCGCCGCTGGGCCGAACCCCAGCGCGGGCAGGCACGGGCGGCGCTGGACTCGATGGCCGGGCAGCTGGCCTCGCCGGACAGCCGCGACCTGCTCGAACGGTTGCTGGGCTGAGCGGCGATTCGCCGCCGGTGAAGGCTGGGTGAGTTAAGGGGGTATTCACCCCCCGGCGCCAAGACTGCCCGACATGACTGGGGGAAACGCCATGAAACGCCTGCTGATGCTGCTAGTCCCATTGATCGCGCTCACTGGCTGCGCGACCTACGGCGACGGCTATTACCGCGACCGCACGGTCTATCGCGACGGCGGCTATTACTACCCCGCGTACGACGGCGACGGCGACTACTACTACGGCGCCGACGACGGTTACGACTACGACTATCCGTACGGCGGCAGCATCGGCTATGGCTACGGTTACGGCTATTCGCCGTTCTGGGGCCTGGACCGCTACCGCTGCCGCAGCTATTACGGCTGCGTGCCCAGCTGGGGCGGTTATTACCCCTACCACTACTCGCCGGGCTGGAGCTTTTCGGTCGGCAACACCTGGGGCTGGAACAACTGGGGCTGGTACGGCGGCTACCACGGGTACGACCGGCCGCGTTATCGCGACCCCAATCCGCGCCCGGACTACCCGTACTACGGCAACGAAGACAACTACGACCGCTGGCCGCAGCCGATGCCCAAGCCGCGCCCGGACAGATACCGCAACAGCCGCGAACCGGTCAGCACCCCGCGCCCGGGCACGCCGGTGAACCCGCCGCGCCGCCCGGTGGTGGGCGGTGAACGCGCCCGCGACCCGGGCCAGCCGCTGCAGCGTGGCTACACCAAGCCGGCCCTGCGTCCGGAAGCCAGCGTGCGTCCGGGCACCTACCCGGCACCGCGCGCGGTGGGTGGCGAACGCAGCCTGCAGCCCGTGCGCCGCGCCACGGTGCCGGTGCAGCCGGCGCCCGCGCGTTCGGGCGGCACGCGCATGCGCTATCCCGAGCCGGTGCGGTCGGAACCTGTGCGCTCGCAGCCGCGCCAGTCGGTCGGCCAGCCGGCACCGGCAGTCCGCCAGGTGCAGGGCGAGCGCTACACCCGCCCGGCTCCGCAGGCCCGGCCGATGCCGCAGGCCCGCCCGGCTCCGCAGGCGCGTCCGGCGCCCGTGCCCCGCGCCACGCCGATGGCAAAACCGGCCCCGCGCCAGGCGCCGCCTGCACCGCGTCCGGCACCGCGTCCGCAAGTGAGACCCACGTCACAAAACAGCACATCCGACGACGAACCCTAGGCCCTGGGCGGTCTGACGGTATTGCGCCGCCCTTGGGTGCGGCGCATCCTGCGACCGCCGACTGACACTTTGCGTCACGTTGTGACGCGGGTGCGGGTTCGACCCTCTGTTCGGCGCCCGGCATCAGGTCCCCTGGATTCCCCCTGTTCCAAGACCCGCCGGGCGCCGACTTTATCCCTGCAGCGCCGTGTCTTCGCCGGACCGCTGAAAAAAGGCAAAAAAAAGGGCCTGGCGCTCCCCCCCGGGAGCGCCAGGCCCTGGCATCCCTACCGCGCGCCTGACCAGCCCCTGTTCAGTCTGGTCGACGCCCCCCGGCGTTGGCCGCGGTAGGTGCCTTGGGGTTAAAGCAGAAAGCGTGCCAAGCCCGGACAGATGCGCCGTCGCCCCCCAGGACGGATAATCGCGGCCCCTAACGGATCCCGACCATGCTCAGTTATGAAGTGATCGTCATCGGCGGCGGCCACGCCGGCACCGAAGCGGCCCTTGCGGCTGCGCGGGCCGGTGCGCGCACGCTGCTGCTGACCCACAGCATCGAGACGGTCGGGCAGATGAGCTGCAACCCGGCCATCGGCGGCATCGGCAAGGGCCACCTGGTGCGCGAGATCGACGCCCTGGGCGGCGCCATGGCCCGTGCCGCCGACCAGGCCGGCATCCAGTGGCGCACGCTCAATGCCAGCAAGGGTCCGGCCGTGCGCGCCACCCGCGCCCAGGCCGACCGCACGCTGTACAAGGCGGCGATCCGGCGGATGGTGGAAAACCAGCCGAACCTGACGCTGTTCCAGGCTGCGGTGGACGACCTGTTGATCGAAAATGGCGAGGTGCGCGGCGCCGTCACCCAGTCCGGCCTGCGCTTTACGGCGCCGGCCGTGGTGCTGACCGCCGGCACCTTCCTGGCCGGCCGCATCCATGTCGGGCTCAAGAACCACCCGGGTGGCCGCGCCGGCGAGGCGCCCGCCACCACGCTGGCCCAGCGCCTGCGCGAAGGCCCCTTCGTGGTCGATCGGCTCAAGACCGGCACGCCGCCGCGCATAGATGGCCGCAGCCTGGATTATTCGGTGATGGCCGAACAGCCCGGCGACGACCCGCGCCCGGTGTTCTCCTTCCTGGGCAGCGTGCACGAGCACCCGCGGCAGGTGTCGTGTTTCATCACGCACACCAACGAACGCACCCACGAGGTGATCCGCGGCGGCCTGGACCGCTCGCCGATGTACGCCGGCGAGATCGAAGGCGTGGGCCCGCGTTATTGCCCCAGCATCGAGGACAAGGTGGTGCGCTTCGCCGACAAGGCCTCGCACCAGGTGTTCGTCGAGCCCGAGGGCCTGGACACCCACGAGATCTACCCCAACGGCATCTCCACCTCGCTGCCCTTCGAGGTGCAGCTTGAACTGGTGCGTTCGATGCGCGGCTTCGAAAACGCCGTGATCACGCGTCCGGGTTATGCCATCGAATACGACTATTTCGACCCGCGCGGCCTGAAGGCTTCGCTGGAAACCAAGGCCGTGCCCGGCCTGTTCTTCGCCGGCCAGATCAACGGCACCACCGGCT
>NZ_CAXBJS010000206.1:0-4496 GCF_963976025.1 uncultured Arenimonas sp. | reverse complement strand
CCAGCGCCCGCACGCCAGCCTCGCCGCCGGGCGGGCACTGGTCGATGTCGGCCTCGCCGCGAGCGATGGCCTGGGCATAGGGTTTGCAGCCCGGGTAACCACACTGGCCGCACTGGGTCTGCGGCAGCAGGCGGTCGATACGTTCGACCATCGGGTCTGCCTGCACCCGGAAGCGCACCGTGGCCCAGCCCAGCACGGCGCCGAACAGCGCCGCCAGGCCCACCACCACCAGCACCGACAGCCCCATCAGGCCGGCACCATGCCGGTGAAACCCATGAAGGCCAGCGACATCAGCCCGGCCGTGACCAGGGCGATCGGCGTGCCGCGCCAGGCGGCGGGCACGTCGGCGGCTTCAAGCCGTTCGCGCATGGATGAAAACAACACCAGCACCAGGCCAAAACCCACCGCGGCGCCGAAGCCGTAGCTGACGGCCTCGAACAGGCCACGGCGTGCCTGCACGTTCAGCAGGGCCACGCCCAGCACCGCGCAGTTGGTCGTGATCAGCGGCAGGTACAGGCCCAGAACCCGGTACAGGCGCGGACTCTGGCGGTTCATCACCGTTTCGGTGAACTGCACCACGGCGGCGATGACCAGGATGAAGCCCAGGGTGCGCAGGTGTTCCAGGCCCAGCGGCATCAGCAGCCAGTGGTGCACGCACCAGGCCAGGGCCGCCGACAGGGTGAGCACGAAGCCGGTGGCCAGGGCCATGCCGTAGGCGGCGTCGAGCCGGCGCGAGACACCCATGAAGGGGCACAGCCCCAGGAACTTCACCAGCACGAAGTTGTTGACGAACACCGCGCCGACCAGCAGCAGGGCGATGTCGTCCATGGCGGCCTCAGCGCACCGGCATGCCGGCCTCGGCGCTGGCGTCGGCGCCCAGCAGGGCCAGCGCGCCGCCGTCGTGGCCGGCCGAAAGGATCATGCCTTCGCTCAGGCCGAAGCGCATCTTGCGCGGCGCCAGGTTGGCGATGAAAACGACGTGGCGACCGACCAGGCTTTCCGGCTCGCCGTAGCTGGCGCGGATGCCGCTGAAGATCTGCCGCTGGCCGAGCTCGCCGGCGTCGAGCAGGAACCGCAGCAGCTTGTCCGAGCCTTCCACGAAGCCACATTCGATGACCTTGCCGATGCGCAGGTCGAGTTTGGAGAAATCCTCGATGCCGATGGTGGCTGCACCTGTAGGAGCGGCTTCAGCCGCGAATTCCTTCTTTGCCGCAGGCAAAGCCTTCGCGCCTGAAGGCGCTCCTACCGTGGAGGCAGCGGCAGCGGCGGGCTTGAGGTCTTCCTTGCTGGCGTCGGTCATGGCTTGAATGTTCTTGGGGTCGATTCGGGTCATCAGGGCTTCGAAGGGCGCAATGGCATGGCCGAGCAGCGGCGCGGCGATGTCGTCCCAGCGCTCCGCCGGGGCGCGCAGGAAACCTTCGGCGCGTGCCACCGTGCCCGGCAGCACCGGCTTGAGTGCGGCGGCCAGCACGCGGAACAGGTTCAGGCCCTGGCTGCAGACCGCCTGCAGTTCGGCGTCGGCGCCTTCGCGCTTGGCGATCACCCAGGGTTTGTTCTCGTCGATGTAGCGGTTGGCTTCGTCGGCCAGCGCCATCACCTGGCGCATGGCCTGGCCGTATTCGTCGCGGGCATAGCTGGCGGCCACTTCGCGGGCGCCGGCGACAAAACGTTCGTACATCGCCGGGTCCGGCAACGCGGCGGCCAGCTGGCCGTCGAAACGTTTGCTGATGAAGCCGGCGCAGCGGCTGGCGATGTTGACGAACTTGCCGACCAGGTCGGAATTGACCCGGGCGACGAAGTCTTCGAGGTTCAGGTCCAGGTCGACCACGCCGGCGCCGGTCTTGACCGCGAAGTAATAACGCAGCGCCTCCGGGTCCAGGCCCTGGTCGAGGTAGGTGCGCGCCATCACGAAGGTGCCGCGCGACTTGCTCATCTTGGCGCCGTTGACGGTGAGGTAGCCGTTGACGTGCAGCGCCGTCGGCGGCCGCAGGCCGGCGCCGTGCAGCATCGCCGGCCAGAACAGGCCGTGGAAGTTGATGATGTCCTTGCCCAGGAAGTGGTGCATTTCCGTGGGCGCGGCGCCGGCCGGGTTGCGGGCCTCTTCGGTGAAGGCGCCGAAGTCCAGGCCGTTCTTCGCGCACAGGGCCTTGAACGAGGCCAGGTAGCCGATGGGCGCGTCGAGCCAGACGTAGAAATACTTGCCGGGCGCGTCCGGGATGGGGAAGCCGAAGTAGGGCGCGTCGCGGCTGATGTCCCAGTCGCGCAGGCCGCCTTCCAGCCATTCCGCCAGCTTGGCCTTCACCGCCGGATGGGCGACGTCGCCGGCCAGCCACTCGCGCAGGAAGGCTTCGAACCTGCCCAGCTCGAAGAAGTAGTGCTCGGAGTCTCGCAGCTCCGGCGTGGCGCCGGAAACGACCGAGCGCGGGTTCTTCAGGTCGGTGGGCGCATAGGCCTTGCCGCAGACCTCGCAGTTGTCGCCGTACTGGTCGGCGGCGCCGCAGTTCGGGCACTCGCCCTTGATGTAGCGGTCGGGCAGGAACATCTGCCGCTCGGGGTCGTACAGCTGCTGGATCGACCGGCTGGCGATGGCCCTGGGCCCGTGGCTGCCGTCGCGCAGGCGCGTGTAGATGAGGCTGGCGAGTTCGCGGTTCTCGTCCGAGTGGGTCGAATGATAGTGGTCGAAATCGACGCCAAAGCGCGCGAAGTCGTCCTCGTGTCCGGCCTGGATGGCCTTGATGAATTCTTCCGGCGCCATGCCGGCCTTTTCCGCGGCCAGCATGATCGGGGTGCCGTGGGCGTCGTCGGCGCAGACGAAGTGCACTTCGCCGCCGGCCATTCGCCGGGCCCGGACCCAGATGTCGGCCTGGATGTAGCCCACCAGGTGGCCCAGGTGCAGGGGGCCGTTGGCATAGGGCAGGGCGGTGGTGACGAGGGCGGGACGGGGCGTCATCGGGGCTCGGGTTCGGAAAGTGGATTGCACATTATCCCATGGGGGAGGGAGCCAGGCACAAAAAAAGGGCCCGGCTTTCGCCGGGCCCTTGGTCATTCGACCAGTGCAGCAGTTGTTACCAGGTGAACTCGGCGCGCACGAAGACTTCGCGGCCGATCGGGCTGTAGGCGCGCCAGAAGAACGGATAGGTGAAGAAGGTATCGTCCTTCGGGGCGAGCTTGTCGAGCACGTTGTTCACGACCAGGCTGGCGCGGAAGTTCTCGGTGAACTCGTAGCCAACGTTGAGGTTGTACACGTGGTAGGGCGCGATGCGGCCGGTTTCGGCCCAGTTCGGCAGCGAACCGTAGCGGGTACCGAACACGGTGACGTCCAGGTCCTTGTACTGCCAGGACACGCTGCCACGCATGCGGCTGCGGAAGTCGAAGTTGGTCAGGTCGTCGCGGTAGCTGTCGCGCGGCTCGCCAGCAAACTCGGCGAACTTCTGGTCAAGCACGTGCGACCAGCCCAGCTGGAAGCCGAAGTTGCCCATCCGGTCGGTGTCCAGGGTGTAACGCAGGGTCGCGTCGATGCCCTCGTTCGACAGGTAGGAGCGGTTGATCGGGCCGCGGTTGACCTGCTCGATGCGGCCATCGTTCGGGCCACCCACGGTGCGGATCACGCTGTTGAGGATGAACTGGCAGAAAGTCGAGCTGCCGTCCACCGGGTTGCCCTGGCGGTCCACGCCCAGGCGGCAGTCGGCTTCGTTCTGCAGGATGTAGGACGAGCTGATGTCGCCGACCACGCCCTCGAGTTCGACCTTGTAGTAGTCAACCGTCAGCGACAGGTTGTCCACGACGTCCCAGACGAAGCCGAAGGTGTAGGACTGGCCTTCTTCTTCTTCCAGGTTGGGGTTGCCCTGGCGGACACCGAAGGCCGTGTAGTTGTAGGCCGTCTGGTTGCCGCACTGGGTAACCGTGAAGCCGGCGTTGCGGCAGGCGTACTCGTCGAAGATGCCCGAGAAGAAGCCGCTTTCGTCGGCGAACACGAAGTGCATGTCCGGGGCGCGGAACGAGGTGGAGTAGGCGCCGCGGATCAGCAGGCTGTCGATCGGACGCCATTCCAGGCCGGCGTTCCAGGTGAACGCGTCGTCGACGTCGGTGATGTCGTCGTACAGGTCGTAACGCGCCGCCAGGGTGGCCTTGAAGGTGTCGTGCAGCGGGATCGCGAACTCGGTGCCGATTGCGTAACGATCACGCTCGCCGCCGCCGCCGGTGCCGGTCAGGTTGTAGATGACGTTCTGGCCGGGAAGGATGCGCGGGTCGGCGTTGAGGTCGTACTCCTGGCTGCCCAGTTCGAAGACCGCGGCGAAGGACAGCGGGCCGGCCGGCATGTCGAACAGGTCGCCGGAAACGACGAACTGGCCGGTGGTGGAGCTGGAGTCGGCGCGGGTCTTGACGATGGTCGAGAGCGAGTTGAACTCGGCCGCGGTGATCGGGTTGAAATAACGGTCCTGGTTGAGCTCGTACACCGGGTAGGCGCCGAAGAACGGATCCAGGCCCGGCAGGCG
>NZ_CAXBJS010000205.1:0-4547 GCF_963976025.1 uncultured Arenimonas sp. | reverse complement strand
CGCCGGGCACCGACGTCGCCTACGACTACCCGCTGGCCATCCAAACCGACGGTGGGCTGCACCGCTACCGCCTGGTCCAAGAGACCACGCCCGAAGGGGTGAAGCGCTACCGCATCAAGCGCGGTTCGCGGCAGAAGCTGGCCACGCTGTCGGTGGGGCACACGGACGTTTGGTTCTTCAATCAGTCCGGCACGGAAATGGTCTGCCACCAGATCCTGCCGACTGGCACCACTGCCAACCCCTGGTGGGCCGCCCGGCTGCTGGCCACCGGCGATTACCCGCCGATCGACCCGCCCGACCCGGAGGACGAGGTTCCCGACGAGTTCTTCCCGGCCACCGGCTCGGTGCGCCGGCGCGTGGCCCTGAGCCCGGACGGCACGACCCTCAACGAGACCTTCTCGGTGGTGTCAGGCGGCGCCGCGGTGCCGCTGTGCACGGACTACGCCGGCGACACCCTGGCCAGCTACACCGTGCGCCTGGCCGCCGACATGGTCCCCTACATCGGCTTTGACGGGCAGGAGCTGCCCACGCTGCAGGTGGTGCGCACAGGCACGACCATCGTGGCCACCCAGCGCTGGGTGCTCTACGCCAGCCCGCGCGACCAGGTGATCGTGCTCCTGGGCGATAGCCGCACCTTCGACTACGAGACCGGCAGCGCCGCCGGCGCCACGGTCGGCGAGGTCTGGATCGAGACCTGGGTGAAGGGCGTGCAGGTCAACCGCACCACGCTGGCCACGCCGCCGCTGCCCAACTTCGGTCTGGTGCGCCGTGCGATCGACAACATGGAGCTGATGGCTGGCCTGGCCGGCCAGGCCATCGCCCCGAGCTGGTTCCTGTACGGGCTCTTCCAGTCGATCGAGGACGTGGCTGACGTGCCGCCCGACGAGGAGCCGGACACCTGGCGGATGCGCGCCGGCTTCATCGGCATGAACAGCGGCCTGGCCAACCTGGTCTACCCGGGAACCTGCTACTTCGGCAGCTACTCGAGCGTGAGCAGCGGCGGACCACAGCCCATCGGCTCGCTTGCGAGCGGCGGCTTCGCTGGCAGCCAGCAGGACGAGGACGGGCATTACCCCGTCGTGTCCGGCGCGGTCGAGCAGGCGGAAGGCGCGGAGCCCATCGTGCTGCTGAGCATCGGCCTGGACTTGAGCAGCCTCAACACCACCTTCTCCCTGGCCACCAACGAGACCTTGTCGAACCTGACGGGCATCGGCGGGGCAGGGCAGCGCTATCACCCGCTGTGGGTGCTGGGGAAGGTCAACCTCGAACAACCCCAGGGGGCCTGACCGATGGCGTGCTTCTGGCAAGACATGGTCGCAGCCACGCAGGTTTGCGACCTGGGCGTCGAGCCGCCTGGCGACCCGGAGTTCAACAGCTACAACGTCGGGTCGGGCGGCGGCTTTTTTCTGTTCCGCTCCTCGTGGTTTGGCGCGGGCACCAACTTGATCGACGCCGCGCTCACTGCGGCGGCAAACGTCAACCTCACTGGCTACCTGTCCGGCGAAACGCTGGTGCCGGTGAATCCGCCGGTCGTGGGCTACTACCAGGCCACCGGCTACGGAACGGATCCCGGCGGCGGCAGCGACACCGAGTGCTTCCTGTTTACCGACTCGGACCTCAACAGCGCCGGCATCCCCTTCAACACGCCTGTCGACGTGCTGGTCGACTTCAATCCGCCTGGCGGGACCGTTGCCACCGGCACGGTCACGGCTGAGTTCGGTTCCTGACCACCCCCGGAGATACCCCGATGACCGTGAAAGTTTCCACTGCCACCGCCAATGCGCTGGCCAATGCCCTGGGTCTCAAGAGCCAGCTCGATGGTGGGCGGCTTTTCATCTTCGCCGGTCCGGTGCCTGCCACCGCAGACGAGGCGCTGGACATGGTCACCGACCACACCGAAATCGTCGAAATCACCGAGAGCGGTGACGGGCTCACGGGCATCACGTTCGATGCGCCGTCCGCCGGCCTGCTGAGCAAGGCGGCCGCCGAGTCGTGGCAGGAAACCGCGGCGTTCGACGGCGCCGAGGATGCCGAACCCACGCTGCTGGCCACGTTCTTCCGCTTCTGCGCCTCCGGCGACGACGGCCGCGCGGCCGCCAATGCCACCACGGGATACCGCCTGCAGGGCACCATCGGCGACCTTGCGAGCTCGGCACCCATGAAGATGACCAATCCGACGCGAACCAACAGCGCGCTGGTGAACATCGACAGCTTCGGCGTGCGCATCGGCGCGGTCTCCTAAGGCACGCCCGTGACCGACCTGTCCCTGGTCAAGGACACCGAGCGCACGCTCGTGTCGCCGGCGGTGCCGGCCCAGCCCGCAATCGGGCCGGTGCCGTTCCGCATGTACGCGCCGCCGCTCCCACTGGGCTGGCGCTATAAGGCCTACACCCTGGACGGCGAGACCCTGCTGCCCAACTCGGCGGCCACCTTCAACACGTGGCCAACCCAGCTCTACCAGCCGCAGGAGTTCACCACGTCGGGCGAGAGCAGCTACGAGTTCATGACCCTGGCCGAGTTCACGGACTACCTCGACAGCCTGGGGGTCAACTCCATTTCTTTCGAGCAGGCCACGCCGGTGTACGAGGGCGACGACCTGATCGGCTACCGGGTCTGGGTGCCGGCCGCCGGCGAGCCCGAGCTGGTCGACCCGAAGTTCTGGGCGCCGCTGGATTTCATGGAGTACGTGACTTTCCCCGATGTCGCCACCGAAGGGGCCTATGGCTACCCGACGGGCGAGGGCATGTTCCGCGGCTACTTCGACGTGCCCACGGCGGAAGGGGTCGAGCGTGTCTGGGGCAACTACTGGAAGGATTTTCGCGGCGTGCTGCTGCGCCTGCCGGTCGGCTCCGACCCGCTGCCGGCGCTGTGCACCCAGCGCGACAGCACGCAATACAACCCTGCCCGCGTGGTGGTGCTGGCCAACTTCCCGGGCAGGTCAGCGACGCCGGGCCAGGCGGCGCAGTACCACCTGGACGGCAACCCGGGCTGGAACAGCGGCGCCACCAGCATCGACGCCTTCGATGGCGACTGCCGGGTGAGCTTCACGCCGGTGGTGACCGCCGCCCTGGCCGTGGGCCTGACCGCCTCGCCGCGCCCGAGCGTGGTGGACGTGAACGGCATCGAGTTCGCCTTCCGCTTCGACCAGCCCGCCGGCGGCGGCTTTCGGTACTATGTCGCCGAAAACGGCCAGCGCATGACGTCCTTCGCCCAGGCCGCGGCTGACGCGGTGTTCGTGATCGAGCGCATCAACGGCGCCATCGCCTTCAAGGTCAACGACACCCTCGTTTACGAACCCCAGCGCTTGAGCGCCGGGCCCCTGTGCGTCGGGTCCGCCCTGTACTTCGGCGGCGACGGAGTCTACTGATGCCCGACACCATCACTTTCGAGTCGCTGGGCGACGCCTACACCGACGCGATCGACGCTAGCCTCGAGCTCGCGATCATCATCAATTCGGTGGTGGCCGATGGCGACGCCGACCTGGTGTTCGCCTACTGCGAGATTCCGCTGGTCATGGCGTCGGGCACCGGCGTCGAAGCCCCGGAGGTCGACACCATCCAGGCCTACTGCGAAATCCTGCTGGAAATGGGTTACACGCTGGCCAGCAACCCCGGCGCGTGCGAGGTCGAGCTCGAGCTGCCCATCACGGTGAGTTCCTACGTGGACGTCGACACGGTGGGCGAGGTGGTCATCCCGCTGACTATCGCCGCCACTGCCCCCCTGGGCATGATCCCGATCGGCGACGAGCCATTCGTCGAGGTCGAGGAGGCCATGCTCGGCACCACCAGCACCTCGGTGCAGGAGGTGCTGTCGGTGCTCGAGGCCATCGTCGGCCGCTCCGAAGCCCTGACCATGGTCAACCGGGTGATCGCGCAGGGCGAGAGCCTGAGCATCAAGACCAAGCTGACCCTGGTGCTCGAGGCGCTGGCGGTGGACACGGCGGCATTTGCCGACGTCGTCGCCGGCGACCCGGTCAAGACCATCGCCCTGGTCGACGCCCTGCAGCTCGCCGGCGCCGCTCAGGGCTCGGTGGCGGCCATGGCGGTGCTCTCAGACATCGTGGCCCTGGCCACGGCCGTGGCCAGCGTCCAGGACGCTGACGCTGAGGACACGGCGGCGCTGGCGGAGACCGTCGAGGGCCTGGTCAGTGCACTGGAGTCGGTGATCACGAGCGCGGTGTTCTCTGAATCGGTGCAGGCCCTGGCGGTCGTGACGGTGCTGGTGCCGGAGACCATGGCGACCGAGAGCGTCGCTGAGGCCCTGGCCAGCCGCCTGGCGATCGCCGAAGAGAACCTGCCGCTCGCCGTGGCCTTCGACTTCGACGGGGTACCCTACGTCGGCCTGTCCATGAACGCGGCCACCAAGGGCATCACCGAATACGACGCGTTCGACTACAACTCCCTGGCCTGGTTCAACGGCAAGCTCTACGCCGCCGGCGCCGCGGGTCTCTACCGCCACGATGCCGACACCGACGCTGGCGAGCCAATCAACGCCTTCCTGCGCACGGCCATGCAGCGCATCGCCGGCGGCAAGGCCTCGCGCATCAG
>NZ_CAXBJS010000204.1:0-4552 GCF_963976025.1 uncultured Arenimonas sp. | reverse complement strand
CCAGTCGCGGTTGTTGAAGAACTCCTGCCACAGCACCCGGCCGATCATCAGCGTATCGGGGCCACCCAGCATTTCCGGGATGACGAACTCGCCGACCACGGGGATGAGCACCAGCATCGAGCCGGCGATGATGCCGGCCTTCGACAGCGGCAGCGTCACCGTCAGGAAGGCCTTCCAGGGCGGCGCGCCCAGGTCGGTGGCGGCCTCGATGAGCCGGTGGTCGTGTTTGACCAGGTTGGCGTACAGCGGCAGCACCATGAACGGCAAATAGGCGTAGACGATGCCGATGTACACCGCCACCGGCGTGTGCAGGATCGCCAGCGGTTCGTCGATGAGCCCCATGCCAATCAGCGCGTTGTTGAGCAGGCCGTTGTTCTTGAGGATGCCGACCCAGGCGTAGATGCGGATAAGGAAGGATGTCCAGCTGGGCAGGATGACCAGCATCAGCGCGACGTTGCGCGTGGCCGGCTCCATGCGCGAGATCGCGTAGGCGATCGGGTAGCCGACAAGCAGGCACAGCGCGGTCGAGATCACCGCGATCTCGAGCGAACTGAGGTAAGCCTTCACGTACAGGCTATCGCGCACCAGGAACAGGTAATTGGCGGTGTTGATGCTCAGCTCGAGCTTGTCGCCGGACCAGTTGATCAGGTCGGTGTACGGCGGCATGGCGATGACGGCGCTGGCGAAGCTGATCTTGAGCGCGATGGCGAACGGCACCGCGAAAAACAGCAGCATCCACAGGTAGGGCACCGCGATCACCAGCCAGCGCGGGCCCGGCAGGCGTTTGCGGATCGAGCGCGGCAGGTTCTTCACGTGGTCAGCACCACCCCGGCCTGGTCGTCCCAGCTCAGCCACACCGGGTCGTTCCAGGTGAACTTCTCGCTGGCCCAGCGCTGGCTGTTGATCATGTTCGCCAGCAGCTTGGTGCCACCCGGCAGGCGCACGTGGAACACCGAGTGGCTGCCGAAGTAGGCGATGTCCTCGATGATGCCGTGAACCTTGTTGTGCGGCTGGGCCGGTTCGTCCTTGTCGACCTGGATCTTTTCCGGGCGGATCGCCAGCGCGACTTCCTGGCCCTCGAAACCGGTGACGCCGTGGCCGACGTAGGCCGGGAACTCCAGCGCCGGGCTGCCGATGGTGACGTAGTCGTTTTCGTCCTCGAGGATGCGGCCCTCGATGAGGTTCACGGACCCGATGAATTCGGCGGTGAAGCGGCAGCTGGGCTGTTCGTAGATTTCGTCCGGGCTGCCGACCTGGCGGATCCAGCCCGCGTCCATCACCGCGATGCGGTGGGCCATGGTCATGGCCTCTTCCTGGTCGTGGGTGACCATGACGCAGGTGACGCCCAGGCGTTCGACGATGTTCACCAGTTCAAGCTGCATCTGCGAGCGCAGCTTCTTGTCCAGCGCGCCCATGGGTTCGTCGAGCAGGAGCAGCTTCGGGCCCTTGGCCAGCGACCGCGCCAGCGCCACGCGCTGCTGCTGGCCGCCGGAAAGCTGGTGCGGCTTGCGCTTGGCGAATTTCTCCATCTGCACCAGGGCCAGCATCTCGGCGACCTTGCGGGCGATTTCGGCCTTGGCCATGCCGTCCTGGCGAAGGCCGAAGCCGACGTTCTGCTCCACACTCATGTGCGGGAACAGCGCATAGGACTGGAACATCATGTTCAGCGGCCGCTCGAAGGGCGGCAGCGCGGTGATGTCCTGGCCGTCGAGGATGATGCGGCCCCTGGTGGGCTTCTCGAAGCCGGCCAGGCAGCGCAGCAGCGTGGACTTGCCGCAGCCCGAGGCGCCCAGCAGGGCGAAGATCTCGCCCTGCCGGATCGACAGGCTGACGTCGTCGACGGCGACGAAGCCGTCGAACTCCTTGCGCACCGCTTCGATGCGCAGGTAGCCCTCGGCCCCCAGCATGTCGTTCTTGGGGGCGCCCGCCAGGGCGCCGCTCGCCGTGCTTGCCATCGTGGCCTATTGCCCCGTCTTGAGGGTGGTCCAGTGCCGGTTGAACAAGCGGTCGACCTCGGGCGGCAGCACCGCCAGGGTGAACAGCTTGGCCTTGGTGTCCTCGGACGGGTAGATGCCCGGGTCTTCAAGCACCGCCGCGTCCACCATGGGCAGGGCGGCGGTATTGGCGCTGGCGTACATCACGTAGTTCTGGATGCCGGCCATCACGTCCGGGCGCATCAGGTAGTCAAGGAACAGGTAGGCGTTGTCGACGTTGCGGGCGTCCTTGGGGATGGCCAGCATGTCGAACCACATCGGCGCGCCTTCCTTGGGGATCGAATAGGCCACTTCGACGCCCTTTCCGGCCTCTTCGGCCCGGGCCTGGGCCTGGATGATGTCGCCCGACCAGCCCACCGCGACGCAGATGTCGCCATTGGCCAGGTCGTTGATGAACTGCGAGCTGTGGAAGTAGGTGACGTGCGGGCGCAGTTCCTTCAGGCGATCCACTCCTTTCTGGATGACCGCCTCGTCGAAGCTGTTGGGATCCTCGCCGAGGTATTGCAGCACCGGCGGGATGATTTCCGAGGGCGTGTCGAGGATGGCGACGCCGCAGCCCTTCAGCTTCGCCAGGTTCTCCGGCTCGAAGACCAGGGCCCAGCTGTCCACCGGCGCGTCTTCGCCCAGGGCTTCGCGCACCTTCTGCACGTTGTAGCCGATGCCGGTGGTGCCCCACAGGTAGGGGATGGAGTGCGTATTGCCCGGATCGTTGGTGGCCAGCAGGGCCATGAACGCGGGGTCGAGGTTGCCGTAATTGGTGAACCGCGACTTGTCGAGCTCCTGGAACACACCGGCCTGGACCTGGCGCGAGAGGAAGGTCAGCGAGGGCACCACGATGTCGTAGCCGGTGTTGCCGGCCATGAGCTTGGCCTCGAGCACTTCGTTGGAGTCGAAGACGTCGTAGGTGACCTTGATGCCGGTCTCGGCCTCGAAGCCGGCGATGGTGTCCTCGCCGATGTAGTCGGACCAGTTGTAGACGTTGAGCACCTTGTCGCCGGCGGGCGCGGGTGCGGCGGCGTCGCCGGTGTCACCGGCGGGCGGGTCCCCGCCGCAACCGGCAAGGGCAAGGCATAGGAACAGGGCGGACATCCTGGCTTTCATCGGCACACTCCCCACAGGGTGACTGAAGCGGTTGGACGGCAGGAACATCATAACCACAGCTCAGCCCGTCGCCATGCCCAATTCACGGGCGGTCAGGTCCAGGGCTTTCCAGGCCTTCCCGGCCAGTTCATCGACCTGGGACCGGCTGATCACCAGCGGCGGCGACAGCAGCATCGCGTCGTTGGTGGCGCGCAGGATCAGGCCACTTTGCAGGGCGAAGTCGCGGCACAGCTGCCCCACCCTGCCCCGGTCCGGGAAATAGGTCCGCGAGGGCTTGGACGGCACCAGTTCCAGGGCCCCGACCATGCCGACGAACCGGGCCTCGCCGACCAGCGGGTGCTCGCCCAGGGCCTTCCACTTCTCGCCCAGGTAGGGCCCGATGTTGTTCCGGCAGGTTTCGACGATGTGTTCTTCCTGCAGGATGCGGATGTTTTCCAGGGCCACCGCGGCGCAGACCGGGTGGCCCGAGTAGGTGTAACCATGCGCCAGCTCGCTGCCCTGCAGCACGCCGGCGACCCGGTCATTGAACATCACCGCGCCCAGCGGGATGTAGCCGGAGGTGATGCCCTTGGCCAGGGTCATCACGTCGGGGCGGAAGTCGTAGGTCTGGGCGGCGAACCACTCGCCGGTACGCCCGAAGCCGGTGATGACTTCGTCGGCCACCAGCAGCACGTCGTACTTGCGGCAGATGCGCTCGATCTCCTGCCAGTAGTTGCGCGGCGGGATGTAGACGCCGATGGCGCCCATCACCGGCTCGCCGATGAAAGCGGCCACGCGTTCCGGGCCCAGCTCCAGGATCTTGTCCTCGAGCCTTTTCGCGCAGTGCCGGCCGTAGTCCTCCTCGTCCATGTCGCCGCCGTCGCCGAACCAGTACGGCGGGTCGATGTGGGCGATGTCCGGGATCGGCAGGCCGCCCTGCTTGTGCATGCCCTTCATGCCGCCGAGGCTGGCGCCGGCGACGGTGGAGCCGTGGTAGCCGTCATGGCGGCCGATGAAGATGTTTTTCTGCGGCTGGTCCTGCACCGCCCAGAAGTGCCGCACCATGCGCAGGATGGTGTCGTTGGCCTCGGAGCCGGAGTTGGTGAAGAAGGCGTGGTTGAGGTCGTGCGGGGTCAGCTCGGCCAGCTTGGCCGACAGCAGCACCGTCGGCTCGGTGGTGCACTGGAAGAAGCTGTTGTAGTAGGCCAGCCGGGTCATCTGCCGCGAGGCCACCTCGCCCAGTTCCTTGCGGCCGTAGCCGATGTTCACGCACCACAGGCCGGCGAACGCGTCGAGCAGCTGGTTGCCTTCGGCGTCCCAGACGTAACAGCCCTCGCCCCGGGTCAGGATGCGGGTGCCGCGTTTGGCCAGGGCGGCGTTGTCGTTGAACGGGTGCAGGTGGTGGGCGGCGTCCAGGCGCTGCAGGGTGGCGGTGTCGATTCCGGGCATGGCGGGTCCTTGGTTCAGACGTTGAGCAG
>NZ_CAXBJS010000203.1:0-4590 GCF_963976025.1 uncultured Arenimonas sp. | reverse complement strand
AGATCGTGAACCCGGATTCGGGCTCGATCAGCAACCACGTGATGGTGCGTCCGGGTACGAACTAAGCGATACCGGGGACGGGTGCATTTTCCCAAGGGAAATTGCACCCGTCCCCAGCCCGGACAAAACGGGGCCTTCGGGCCCCGTTTTTTATTCCAGCTCGCGGTGGAAGGTGAGAACGCCGTCGCGGCCGTGTTCGCGGCAGTGCGCGGCCAGGCGTTCGGCCAGGTAGACCGAGCGATGCCGGCCGCCGGTGCAGCCGAAGGCGATGGTGAGGTAGCTGCGGGTGCCGGCTTCGAAGCGCGGTACCCAGGTGTCGAGGAAGGCGATGACCTGGGCCAGGAATTCCTGCACCTGCGGGTCCTGGTCGAGGTACTCGCGCACCGACGCATCGCGGCCCGACAGCGGGCGCAGGCGCGCGTCCCAGTGCGGGTTGGGCAGGGCGCGGGCGTCGAAAACGAAGTCCGCGTCCGCCGGCAGGCCGCGCTTGTAGGCGAAGGACTCGAACAGCAGCGACATGTCCTGGTGCGTGCCCACGCCGAGCGCGGTGATCACTTCGCGGCGCATCTGGTGCACGTTCATGTCCGAGGTGTCCATCACCAGGTCGGCAATGGCCTTGAGCGGCCGCAGGCGCACGCGTTCGAGTTCGATGGCGTCGGCCAGGGCCAGGCCGTCGTGGCTGAGCGGGTGCTTGCGGCGCGTATCGGAATAACGCTTGAGCAGCGTGTCGTCGCGGGTCTCGAAAAACACCAGCTGGTGGTCGATGCCCATCTCGCCCAGCGCCGACAGCCATTCCGGGATGCGCGCCAGGTCCGAGGCATTGCGCACGTCGATGCCCACGGCCAGCCGGCTGGCACCGCCTTCGCCGCCCGTCACCGAGCGCACGAATTGCGGCAGCAACTCCACCGGCAGGTTGTCGGTGCAGTGCACGTCCAGGTCTTCAAGCGTCTTGAGCGCCACCGATTTGCCCGAGCCCGACAGGCCGGTGATGACGTACAGCAGGGGACGGGTCGGATCGGCGCTCATTCTTTTTCCCCCTGCTGCAGGAAGGCGCTGTGCCGCGCCAGGAAGGCCGCCGCCGGGTCCATGCCCTTGCTGCGCAGCAGGTGCAGGCGCACCGCGGCTTCGGTCAGCACGGCCAGGTTGCGGCCGGCGGCCACGGGCAGTTCGACCACCGGCACGTCCAGGTCCAGCACCTTGCGGCTGTGGGTTTCGCCGGTGATGCGGGCCATGGCTTCGTCGCTTTGCTGCGGGGTCTGTTCCAGGTGCACGACCAGGCGCAGGTACTTGTTCCGCTTCACGGCGGTGTCGCCGAACATTTCTCGGATGTTGAGCACGCCCAGGCCGCGCACTTCCAGCAGGTCCTGCAGAAGCTCGGGGCAGGTGCCGTCGAGTACGTCGGGCGCGATCTGGGTGAATTCGGGGGCGTCGTCGGCGACCAGGCGGTGGCCGCGGGAGATGAGCTCCAGCGCCAGCTCGCTCTTGCCGGCGCCGGAATCCCCGGTGACCAGCACGCCGATCGAATAGATTTCCATGAACACGCCGTGCAGCGTGACGCGCGGCGCCAGCGAACGCGCCAGGTGGTACTGCAGCAGGTTGAGCAGCTCGTAGCCGCGCCGCGGCGACACCCACAGCGGGGTTTCGCTTTCTTCGGCGGCGTCGCGCAGGTCGGCGGGGCAGGACTGGTTCTGGGTGATCACCATCGCCAGCGGCCGCGATTCCATGATCTTGAGCAGCACTTCCCAGCGCGTGCGCGCGTCCAGGCCATCGAGCCAGGCCAGTTCGGCCGAGCCGATGATCTGCACCTTGTTAGGGTGGATGACGTTGAGGTAACCGGCCAGCGACGGGCGCCGCGAGAGGTGCTCGCCGCGTTCGATCAGGCGTTCGGCGCCGCGCTGGCCCGACAGCCAGCGAAGCTCGAGCCGATCGCCCAGTTCTTCGAAGAGTTCGCGGGCTCTCAGGCGGTCGGTCATGGGATCAGCCGGCCTCGGGGTGGCTGGCCTGCCAGTCCGCCAGCAGGGAGTGCAGGGCCGCCGCGTCGCGGGCGGCGCGCAGCTGGTCGCGGAAGTCGGCGTCGCCGAACATTTCCGCCAGCTGCGAAAGCAGCATCAGGTGCTGGGAAGAAAAATGTTCCGGCACCACCAGGGCGAACACCAGGTCCACCGGCATGCCGTCGGGGGAGCCGAAGTCCACCGGTTCGGCCAGGCGCAGGAAACAGCCCACGGCGGAGGCGACCTTGGCGCTGCGGCCATGCGGGATGGCGACGCCATGGCCCAGGCCGGTGCTGCCCAGGCGTTCGCGGCCGACCAGGCTGTCGAAAACGGCGCGCTCGAGCTCCGCATTGCCCTCGGCGAGCAGGCCGGATGCCTTTTCGAGCAGTCGTTTCTTGCCGGGGATGGGACCCGGGGCGATCACGCGCCCCGGGCTGAGCAAATCGAGCAGATGCACGGCCTAGCCGAAGCTGTCCGAACGGGCCGCCGATTCGCCGCGGTGGTGGTCGGTCATCTTTTCCTTCTGCTTGATCAGCAGGCGGTCGAGCTTGTCGGCGAGCATGTCGATGGCGGCGTACATGTCGGGGGCGACGGCGTCGGCGTGCACGGTCTTGCCGGCGGTGCCCACGGTGGCCTCGGCCCTCTGGTCGAGCTTGTCGACGGAGAGGATGACCCGGGCCTCGGCGTGGTGGTCGTAGTGGCGGTTGACGCGCGCGAACTTGTCGTTGACGTAGTCGCGAAGGGCCGGGGTGACGTCCATCTGGTGGCCGCTGATGTCGATCCGCATGGTCACGATCCTCCTTGGTGGGTGCAGCTACAGGTAATCACGCCCGATGCTAACGAGGCGTGACCGAGGTCAAGTCTTTGGGGAGTTTGCGCATCTTTGCGCCGGGACTGGCATGGGCCATTGGTTTGGCCTCAGGCCAGTCGCTGCCGCTCGTTGGAGGCGGGGATGTTCATGGATTCCCGATATTTTGCCACGGTTCGGCGGGCCACGGGGATGCCTTCGGCCTTCAGGGTTTCGGCCAGTTTCTGGTCGGAAAGCGGGGTGCGCGGGCTTTCGGCCTCGATCAGCTTGCGGATCATGGCCTGGATGGCCGTGGCCGAGGCCGACCCGCCGTGTTCGGTGGCGATGCCGGAGCTGAAGAAGTGCTTGAATTCAAAGGTGCCGCGCGGGGTGCGCAGGTACTTGCGGGTGGTCGCCCGGGACACGGTGGACTCGTGAAGGCCCAGTTCCTCGGCCACCTCGCGCAGGGTGAGCGGGCGCATGGCCTCGTTGCCGTGGTCCAGGAAGCCCGACTGCTGGCGCACGATGGCCCGGGCCACCCGTTCGACGGTGTCGGCGCGGGTTTCCAGGCTCTTGATCAGCCAGCGGGCCTCCTGCAGCTGGCCGCGCAGGTAGCTGTCGTCCTCGCGGCTGGCCTTGCCGATCAGGCCTTCGTAGTGGCGGTTGATGGCCAGGCGCGGCCGGCTGCCGGCGGCCAGGCGGACCTTCCAGACCCCGCCCTGGCGGTAGGCGATGGCGTCGGGGGCGATGTATTCAGGTTCGCTGCCGCCCACCTGGGCCCCGGGTTTGGGGTCGAGCGAGCGCAGCAGGGCCACGGCGGTGGCCATGGCCTCGGCGGTTTCGCCGATCTGGCCGCCCAGGCGGTCGGCGCCCAGGCGGGCCAGGGCGTCGAGGTGGTCCTTGCACAGTTTCGTGGCCAGGCCCAGGCCGGGGGTGTCTTCGCTGAGCAGGCTCAACTGCACGCACAGGCATTCGGATAGGCAGCGGGCGCCGGCGCCGACCGGGTCGAAGTGCTGGACGATGTGCAGCACGGTCTCGATTTCGGCCTCGGAGACTTCGAGCTCCGGGCGCAGGGCAGCCTGGATGTCGGCCAGCGGGCCTTCGAGGTAGCCGTCGTCATTGATGGCTTCAATCACGGCCTGGCCAATGGCCAGGTCGCGCGGGCCCAGGTGGCTTAGCTGGAGCTGCCAGACCAGGTGGGCGTGAAGGTCCACCGGCGCGGCGGCGGTGAGTTCGTCGGGTTCGCCGCCGTCGTTGCTGCGGCGGTCGCCGGCGGGGGCTTCGTACCATTCGTCGACTTCTTCGCGTCCGAACTCGTCGGGCTCCGGGGCGTCGCCGGGGGTGTCCTCGGGGCTGGGCTCGTCGGGCTTTTCGCCTTCGGGGCGGTCGTCGCCCTGGTCTTCGTCGCCGCGTTCGAGCAGGGGATTCGATTCCAGGGCCTGGTTGAGCTCGGTTTCCAGCTCCAGGGCCGACAGCTGCAGCAGCCGGATCGCCTGGCGCAGCTGGGGCGTCAGGGACAGCTGCTGGCCAAGTCGGGTCTGGAGGGTCGGCTTCATGGCGATCCGCTGGGGGAGGCGGGCTTGCGTTTACAGGCGGAAGGACTCGCCCAGGTAGACGCGTCGCACGTCGGGGTTGGCCAGCACCTCGTCGGGCGTTCCCCGCGCGAGCACGCTGCCTGCATTGAGGATATACGCGTGGTCGCAAATGCCCAAGGTCTCGCGGACATTGTGGTCGGTGATCAGCACGCCGATGCCCCGGGCCTTGAGGTGGCGCACGATCTTCTGGATTTCCCCGACCGAAATCGGGTCGACG
>NZ_CAXBJS010000202.1:0-4598 GCF_963976025.1 uncultured Arenimonas sp. | reverse complement strand
CCAGGCTGGACGCCACGGCGAGCGACGCACGGGGCTTGAAGCCGCAGCCGGCGGCCAGCAGGGAAAGGCACAACACGATCAGCAGACGGGACATCCGGTTACCCCACGACGATGTTGACGATCTTGCCGGGCACGACGATGACTTTGCGCACGGACAGGCCTTCGATGAACTTTTGCACGTTCGGCTCGGCCAGGGCCAGCGCCTCGACCGTTTCCTTGCCGGCATTGGCCGAAACCTCCAGCGTGCCGCGCAGCTTGCCGTTCACCTGCACGGCCAGGGTGACGCTGTCGCGCACCAGGGCGGCCGGGTCGGCTTCCGGGAATGGCTGGTCTTCCAGCGTCGCCTCCGGGTGGCCCAGCAGCTGCCAGAGCGCATGCGAGGTATGCGGCGTAATCGGATTGAGCAGCAGCACCACGGCCTGAAAACACTCCTGGCGCAGCGCCCTGCCCTGGTCCGAGGCGTCGTCGAACTTCGCGATGGCGTTGAGCAGCTCCATCACCGCCGCGATGGCGGTGTTGAAGGTGTGCCGGCGGCCGTAGTCGTCGCCGACCTTCTGGATGGTTTCGTGCAGCTGGCGGCGCAGCGTGCGCTGGGCCGAATCCATGGACGCGACGTCGAGCACCGGCGCCGGGCCCGCGGCCACGTGCCTGTGCACCTGGGTCCAGAGCCGGCGCAGGAAACGCGCCATGCCTTCGACGCCGGCTTCGTTCCATTCCAGGCTTTGTTCCGGCGGCGCCGCGAACATGGAGAACAGGCGAACCGTGTCGGCGCCGTACTTGTCGACCATGGTCTGCGGGTCGACGCCGTTGTTCTTGGACTTGGACATCTTCTCGGTGCCGCCGATTTCGACCGGCAACCCGTCACTGGCGAGCTTGGCGCCGATCACTTTGGCTTTGGCATCGCGCTCGACGACGACGTCGGCCGGGTTGAACCAGTCTTTGCCACCGTTCTCCAGGGTGCGGTAGTAGGTGTCAGCGATAACCATGCCCTGGGTCAGCAGATTCTTGAATGGCTCATTGGAGCTGACCAACCCTTCGTCGCGCATCAGCTTGTGGAAGAAGCGTGCGTAAAGCAGGTGCAGAATGGCGTGTTCAATACCGCCGATGTACTGGTCGACCGGCAGCCAGTAGTTGGCGCGTTCGTCCACCAGGTCCTGGGCGCCGGGCGAGGTGTAGCGCGCGTAGTACCAGCTCGACTCCATGAAGGTGTCGAAGGTGTCGGTTTCGCGCTCGGCCGGGCCGCCGCAGCCCGGGCAGCTGGTCTTGCGCCACTCGGGGTCGGCCTTGATCGGCGAGGCGACGCCGGTGAACTCGACGTCCTCGGGAAGCTTCACCGGCAGCTGGTGTTCCGGCACCGGCAGCGAGCCGCATTTTTCGCAGTGGATGACCGGGATCGGGCAGCCCCAGTAACGCTGGCGGCTGACGCCCCAGTCGCGCAGGCGGAAGTTGATGCGCCGGCTGCCCAGGTCGCGCTGGTCGAGCTTTTCCGCGACGCGATCGAACGCAGCCTGGTAACCCAGGCCATCGAGGTCGCCGGAGTTGACCACGCGCAGGCGCGGGTCGGTCTTGTCGGCGTACCAGTCGTGCCAGTTGGCGGCGTCGTAGCTTTCGCCCTCCACCGCGATGACCTGCCGGATCGGCAGCTCGTACTTGTGCGCGAACTCGAAGTCGCGCTGGTCGTGGCCGGGCACGGCCATCACTGCGCCGGTGCCGTAGCCCATCAGCACGAAGTTGGCGACCCACACCGGCACCGGCTCGCCCGTCAGCGGATGCGTGGCGTACAGGCCGGTGAACACGCCCTTCTTTTCCTGGGTTTCCAGCTCGGCTTCGGTGACGCCGCCCCTGCGACATTCTTCGACGAAGGCCTTCACGGCGGCGTTGCCCGAGGCGGCCCACAGGGCCACCGGGTGCTCGGCGGCCACGGCGAGGTAGGTCGCGCCCATCAGGGTGTCGGGGCGGGTGGTGAACACGCGCAGCGGCTCGGCCATCGCCTCCATCGCGAAGACGATTTCCATGCCTTCGCTGCGGCCGATCCAGTTGCGCTGCATGGTCTTGACCGCGTCGGGCCAGCCCGGCAGCTTGTCCAGGCCGTCAAGCAGTTCCTGCGCGTAGTCGGTGATCTTGAGGAACCACTGCGGGATCTCGCGCTTTTCCACCAGCGCGCCCGAACGCCAGCCGCGGCCGTCGACGACCTGTTCGTTGGCCAGTACGGTCTGGTCCACGGGGTCCCAGTTCACGACCGAGTTCTTGCGGTACACCAGGCCCTTTTTCATGAGCCGGGTGAACATCAGCTGTTCCCAGCGGTAGTAGTCGGGCGTGCAGGTGGCGAATTCGCGGGTCCAGTCGTAGGCGAAGCCCAGGCGCTGGAGCTGGCCGCGCATGTGCTCGATGTTCCGGTAGGTCCACTTCGCCGGCGCGGTCTTGTTCTTGATCGCGGCGTTTTCGGCCGGCAGGCCGAAAGCGTCCCAGCCCATCGGCTGCAGGACGTTGAAACCCTTCATGCGCCGGTGCCGGCTGATGACGTCGCCGATGGTGTAGTTGCGCACATGGCCCATGTGCAGCGCACCGGAGGGGTACGGCAGCATGGACAGGCAGAAGAACTTCGGGCGCGACTTGTCTTCGGTGACCTGGAAGGCCCCCGTGGCCTGCCAATGGGACTGCGCGGCGGTTTCCACCGCCTTCGGGTCGTAGGCGCTGGGATCAATGGTTTCGGACATGGGGATGGACGCGAAAAAACAGGCCGCCAGCGTACCAAATCCGCGGGCCTTCTGGCCCGGCCCCGGATGTGTTTTCATCGGTCCGACCTCCTTGGAGACCAACCGATGCAGCCGATGCCGTTGCGGGCCCTTGCCGTGGCCCTCGCCCTTGCCCTGCCCGCCGCTGCCCAGGCGGAAAGCCTTGCCCTGCACTGCGGCCAGCTGTTCGACCCCGGGTCGGGAAAGAACCTGGACCAGCGCACGGTGCTCGTCGAGGGCGGCAAGGTCAGCGCGGTCCGGCCGGGATTCGAGGCGCCGGAGGGCGCGTCGGTCGTGGACCTGCGCGGCCACACCTGCAGCCCCGGCTGGATCGACCTGCACGTGCACCTTAGCGGCGAATCGAGCCCGGAGCGCTATTCAGAGGGCTTCCGGCTCAACCCCGAGTTCACCGTGCTGCGTTCGGTCGAATACGCCCGGCGCACCCTGCATGCCGGCTTCACCACCGTGCGCGACCTGGGCGGCGAAACCACCCTGGCCCTGCGCGACGGCGTCGACCAGGGCTGGGTGCAGGGCCCGCGCATCTTCGCGGCCGGCAAGTCCATCGCTACCACGGGCGGCCACGCCGACCCCACCAATGGTTTCAGCCACCTGCTGGCCGACGCCCTGGGTGAACCGGGTCCTGCCGAAGGCGTGGTCAACAGCCCCGACGAGGCCCGCCAGGCGGTGCGCCAGCGCTACAAGGACGGCTCGGACGTCATCAAGATCACCGCCACCGGCGGCGTGCTCAGCTACGCCCGCAGCGGCGACGCGCCGCAGTTCACCGTGGACGAGGTCAAGGCGGTGGTGGATGCCGCGCGCGACTACGGCTACACCGTCGCCGCGCACGCACACGGCAAGGAAGGCATGCGCCGGGCCATCGTCGGCGGCGTCGACACCATCGAACACGGCACCTACATGGACGACGAGCTGTTCGCGCTGATGAAAAAACACGGCACCTGGTACGTGCCGACCGTCACCGCCGGCCGCTTCGTGGCGGAAAAGGCCAGGATCGACGGCTATTACCCGGACGTCGTGCGACCCAAGGCCGCCCGCATCGGACCGCAGATCCAGGGCACGCTTGCCAAGGCCTGGAAGGCCGGCGTGAAGATCGCCTTCGGCACCGACAGCGGCGTCAGCCTGCACGGCGAGAACGCCGACGAGTTCATCTACATGGTCGAAGCCGGCATGCCGCCCGCCGAAGCCCTGCGCGCGGCCACCGTGCACGCGGCGAGCGTGCTGGGCCGCAACGACCTGGGCACCCTGGCGCCCGGCAGCATCGCCGACATCGTGGCCATGCCCGGCGACCCGCTGCAGGACATCGCGGTGGTGAAGAAGGTGGACTTCGTGATGAAGGACGGCAAGGTGGTGCGCGCGCCGGAGTAAACCGCGGCGGCGTGACCCTGGTTGGGCAACCCATGGCACGGGCCGGCGGCGAGGGTGCTGGTCACACTGCGGCTCTCGTCCCCGTCCCTGCGCCCATGGAATTTGCCCTCAGCACCCACGCCCTCTCCCGCCGCTTCCGCGGTGGCCAGGGCGTGCACGACCTCGACCTGTCCGTTCCCGCCGGCGCGATCTACGGCTTCCTGGGCCCCAACGGCGCCGGCAAGACCACCACCATCCGCCTGCTGCTGGGCCTGCTGCGTCCGGACGCCGGCGAAGTGCATCTGCTGGGCGAACGACTGCTGCCCGGCAAACGTTCGGCCCTGGCCCGGGTCGGCGCCCTCGTCGAACACCCGTCGCTGTACCCGCACCTGGACGGCCGCGCCAACCTCGAAGTGACCCGTCGCCTGCTGGGCCTGCCGGCCAGCCGCGTGGACGAAGTGCTTGAACGCATCGGCCTGGCCGGCGACGCCCACCGGCGGG
>NZ_CAXBJS010000201.1:0-4607 GCF_963976025.1 uncultured Arenimonas sp. | reverse complement strand
CCCGATTGTTCCGCATCGAACTGCCCGCGCCGGGCCAGCGCGCGTTCGATGGCGTTGATGTCGGCGACCTCGACGAACAGGTAGGCCTTTGCACGGCGGGCCTCTTCGGCCTGGGCCGGCACGTCGTCGGCGATCGAAGCGTAGGTTTGCAGCATCACTTCCAGCCCGTGGCCGGCCAGGATGACAAAACCAAGCCGGTCTCCGTGCGGCACTTCCACCGTGCGCACCATTCCCACGGCCTCCCAGAAGGGCAGGCAGGGTTCGATGGCCTCGACAGGCAGGACGGCGGTGATTCGCTTGAGCTGTGGCTTCATCGCGGGCTCCATCGCTGACTTCAGGGGGCAGGTGTCCCCGATCATACGCGCAGGCACAATGACCGGGACCAGGAGGTGGCGCATGGACATCCGCGAACGTTTCCGCACCCATGACGTGGAAAACCAGCCGCCGCCGCTGGCGCCCAGCGACCTGTGGCAGGACGATGTCGCCCTACGCGAAGCCGTGGCGCGCGAAGGCGGCGGCTGGGCCAGCGACGCGCTCGCCGCCTACGGCGCGCTGGCCGGCGGTGAGCTGCAGGAGCTGGGCCGGCTGGCCAATGAGAACAAGCCACGCTTCCTGCCTTTCGACGCCCGCGGCCAGCGCATCGACCAGGTCGAATTCCATCCCGCCTACCACCGGCTGATGCAAACGGCCGTCGAACACGGCGTGCCTGGTTTCGCCTGGTGCCACGCCGACCGCGAGGGCGCGCACGTGGCGCGCGCGGCGCTGATGTTCCTGCACAACCAGGCCGACCAGGGCAGCAGCTGCCCGCTGACCATGACCTACGCCAGCGTGCCGGCACTGGCGCACGCGCCGGCGCTGGCGCGCGAGTGGCTGCCGCGCATCCGCGCGGGAAGCTACGACCCCGCGCACCGCCCCGGCTGGGAAAAACAGGGCGTCACCATCGGCATGGGCATGACCGAAAAGCAGGGCGGCTCCGACGTGCGCGCGAACACGACCCGCGCGACGCCGCTGCCCGGAAACGATGATCTTTACAGCCTCGTCGGCCACAAATGGTTTTTTTCCGCGCCGATGTGCGATGCCTTCCTGGTGCTGGCGCAGGCATCCGGCGGCCTGAGCTGCTTCCTGCTGCCGCGCTTCGCGCCCGACGGCAGCCGCAACGCCGTGCAGGTCCAGCGCCTGAAGGAAAAGCTCGGCGACTGGAGCAATGCCAGCGCCGAAGTCGAGTTCCAGGGCGCCGTGGCCTGGCGGGTCGGCGACGAGGGGCGCGGTGTTGCGACGATCCTGCAGATGGTGGCGCTGACCCGGCTCGATTGCCTGCTCGGATCAGCCAGCCTGATGCGCCAGGGCCTGGCGCGGGCGCTGCACTTTGCGCGCCATCGCCGGACCTTTGGTGCGCCGCTGGTCGAACATGGCCTGATGCGCAACGTGCTGGCCGACCTGGCGCTGGAATCCGAGGCCGCCACCGCGCTGGCGTTCCGGGTGGCGCGCGCCGTCGATGCCAGCGGCCGCGATCCGGCCGAAGCAGCTCTGGCCCGGCTAACCACCGCGTTGGGCAAATATTGGGTGTGCAAACGCACGCCGGCTTTCCTGGGCGAAGCCATGGAGTGCCTTGGCGGCATCGGTTACGTCGAAGAAACCGGCATGCCACGCCTGTACCGGCAGGCGCCGCTGAATTCGATCTGGGAAGGCAGCGGCAACATCCAGTGCCTGGACGTGCTGCGCGCGCTGGGCCGGGAGCCGGACTGCGGGCATGCCTTCTTCAGCGAACTCGCGGCGGCGCGAGGTGCCAATGCCGCGCTTGATGCGGAAGCCGGCGCGATCGAAAGCCTGCTGCGGCAGCCCGCCGACGAGCTGGTGCCACGGGCGCGCGAACTGGCCGAACGCATGGCCCTGGCCCTGCAGGCCAGCGTGCTTCTGCGCGGCGCGCCGGACGCGGTGGCGCAGGCCTTCTGCAGCGCTCGCCTCGGGGCCGGCCGGGGCCTGGCCTTCGGCAGCCTGGCCCGACAGGACGGCTGGCAGGACCTGCTGGCGCGCGTGCTGCCCTGAGGGCGGCGGAGTTTCGCCTTTGCGGCGTGTTCATGTTGCCGACGTTTAAATAGTGGGCCAATTTGAACCAAAATAGACGCAGGTGCCCATGAACCGAACCCTCCTCGTGCTGGCCGTGCTGGCCAGCCCCGCCGCGGCTTTCGCCGCCACCTGGCAGCCCAGCGCCGAGCTTGGCATCGTCAACACCACCGGCAATTCCGAGACCACCAGCATCAACGGCCGGTTTGGCCTCAAGGCCGAAGAAGACCTGTGGTCGCACGACTACTACCTGGCCGCCCTGCGTTCGGAAAGCGACGACGAGCTCACAGCCAACCGCTACGAAGTCGGCGCCAAGTCCGACCGCAAGCTCACCGAGCGCAGCTACCTGGGCGCCGCCGCGCGCTACGAAAACGACGATTTTTCGCCCTACGACTACCAGGCCACACTGGCCCTGAACTACGGCGGCTGGCTGCTGCGCGAAGAAGGCCGCAGCTTCAAGCTCGAAGGCGGCCCCGGTGTGCGCCGGGCGCAGCTTGCCGACACCGGCGAAGTGGAAACAGGCGCGCTGCTGCGAGGCTTCGCCGACTACCAGCACCAGATCACCGACAGCACCAAGTTCTTCAACACCACCCTGGTTGAAGCCACCAGCGACAACACCTTCGCCCAGAACGACATCGGCATCGCGGTCAGCATCAACAAGACCCTCGCGCTGAAGGCGGCCTTCCAGGCCCGCCACAACACCGAGGTGCCGGTCGGTACGGAAAACACCGACACGCTGACCTCGGTGAACATCGTCTGGACTCCCGCCGCGAAATAAACCGCGATGCCGCGACAGGCCGGCCGGATTGACCCCCGGCCGGCCCGCAGCCTAGCCTCGGGATCTACATTTCCGGGCAAGGCAGGCAGATGGCCAACAAATCACCGGTCGCCGGTTCCTTCATCGAGCGACTTCCGGGCATGCTGGCCTATCCCGCGTCCAAGGGCATGCTGGCGATGTTCGCGGGCCTGGCGCTGTTCCGGCTGCTGTCGAACCTTCCCAACATCCTGGGACTGGTGTTCGAGCTGGGCTTCTGGATCATGGGCTTCAAGATGGCGGTCGAGGCGCTGACCAACACCGCCCACGGCCGCTACGAAGCCCTGCACGGCGAAGACATGCTGGCTACCGATGGCGACGCCATCGAACAGATGGTGCTGGGCGTGCTGGTCGGCCTGGTGGTCACCCTGGTCGCGGTGTACCTGGGCCTGCTGGCCACGGCCGGCGCGCTGCTGGCGGTGTTCCTGTTCATGCCGGCGGCGGTGATCCTGCTGGCGATCAACCACCACTATCTCAATGCCCTGAACCCGCTGGCCTGGTTCGAACTGATCGGTCGCCTGGGCGGCGCCTATTTTGGCGTCGTGCTGGTGTTCGCGATCCTCGGCCTGCTGTCGGAAGTGCTGCAGTGGGGGCTGGTGGCGGCCTTCGGCGGGCCCGGCCAGGTGCCCGGCAGCTTCATCGCGCTCTATGCCCTGGTCGCCAGCTACCACGTGCTGGGCGACGTGCTGTACCGCAACCACGAGGTGCTGGGCCTGGACGTCGCGCCGGCGGTGGCGCGTGCCACCTATGGCAACCCCATCGAAGACGAAACCATGGCCCGCGCCGAAGAACTGGCCGGGCAGGGCAAGCCTTCGGCGGCGGCGGAGCTTCTGGCCGGGCTCTTCCGGGGGCGTGGCGCCTCCGATCCTGTGCACGACCGCTACCGCGAGCTGCTGATCGCCGAAGGCGACATCGATCGCCTGGCCGCGCACGACCGCGAATACATCTCCAGCCTGGTGGTCACCGACAAGGAAAAACGTGCGCTGGCGGTTTACGCCGACACCGCCGAACGTATACCGGGTTTCCGCCTGGACCTGCCCGAGCAGGTGGCCCGGCTGGTGGCCCTGGCCGCGCGCCTGGGCCAGGCGCAGCGGGCCGTGGCCCTGGCGCAGGACTTCGAATCCCGTTTCCCCGACAGCCCCGAGCTGCCGCAGGTGGTGGTGACCGCGGCAACCCTGCTCAGCGAACGCCTGGGCCGCGACGAGGAGGCCTGCGCGCGGCTCAGGGCGCTATTGCAAACGCATGCCCAGCACCCGCTGGCCGGCCCGGCCCGGACCCAGCTGGCGGCCCTGGAACAGGTGCTGGCGGCGTCACCGGGTCGCCAGGGGGGCTGACAGCCCCCGGGAAAAGCGCCCGGATTTCAATATTTTAGGGAACATGACTTCCGGCCCATGGCGCCTGCGATTAGGTGTTGTAGATTACCAGCACACCAACTCACGAGGCCCCGGCCATGAATGCCCTGAATACCCTTTACCGCCTGTTCCCGACCCGCCCGGTCGCGTCCGTGCCGGTGACCCGGGCGTCCGCCGCCAGGCTGCTGCCGACCGCCACCCCGGTGGCGATCGAGCTCGCCGAAGCCATGCGTCCCGAGCGCTACCGTCGCCGTGACTTCGGCACCGGTTATGGCCGCAGCAGCGGCTACGCCCAGGACCGCAGCTACGCCAGCGACTCCAACCACCGCCTCGTGCGGGTTGGCTGAAGCCGCCAGGACCGGCCGGCCTGACCGGCC
>NZ_CAXBJS010000200.1:0-4638 GCF_963976025.1 uncultured Arenimonas sp. | reverse complement strand
GGCCCGAGTCCAGAACCCAGAACGCGAGCAAATGGCCGCCGGTGATGATCAGCCACAGGCCGATGCGCAGGCGCATCGGCATCGGGTCGGCGTCGGGGATCGGTCGCCAGCGATGATCGGCATCGACCAGGGCCTGCGCGGGATCGGGAGTCTCGATGTCTTCGGTCACGGTCCACGCGCGGGTAATAGGCCCGGAGAGACTAACGGCCCACCCTGAAAAAAAACGGTTAAGCGGGGCGATGACCCGCCGCGGCGTTCAGCCCCGGGCTATGTAAGGAGCGCTGCCGGTGCTGTGGTCGGTGGCGTCGCGCACGGCGGTGACTTCGGGGAAGCGGGCCATCATCTGCTTCTCGATGCCCTGCTTGAGCGTCACGTCGGCCATGCCGCAGCCGTGGCAGCCGCCGCCGAAACGAAGATAGACCACGCCGTCGGCGTCGATCGAATCCAGCGCCACCCGGCCCTTGTGCGAAGCCAGCTGCGGATTGATCTCAGACTCGATCAGCCAGCGCACGCGTTCGACCAGGCTGGCATCGGTGCCCGGGGTTTCGCCCTTGATGCGCGGCGCGCGGATATTGAGCTGGCCGCCGGTGGCGGTGCTGGCGTAGTCGATTTCGGCCGAATCCAGGTAGGGCACGCTGGCGCCGTCGACGAACAGCGTGAAACCCTCGCATTCGATCGCCCACTCGTCGCCGAGCAGGTCGCCGTTGTCGCAGAACTCCAGGCGCGCATCGGCGCGCGGCGTGCCCGGCTCGACGGCGGACAGGCGGATGCCGACGGCATCGCCGCCCTGGGTTTCAAGCAGGCGGCGGAAATAGGTCTGGGCGTTTTCGGACAGGTTGATCATGGCGTGCATTCTAACGCCGGGGCCTATACTTGGCTGCTCCCGCACCGGAACGCTGTCATGACCACGATCAATGAACTCGCCGATCGCCGCTGCCAGCCGCTCAAAGGCCCCCGGCACCTGCTCGACGCCCCGTCCGTGTCCGCGCGCCTGTCCGCCCTGCCCGGCTGGACGCTGGCCGACGAGGGCCAGGCGATCACCAAGACCTTCCGCTTCAAGGACTACTACCGGACCATGGCCTTCGTGAACGCCCTGGCCTACGTGGCCCACGCCGAAGACCACCATCCGGACCTGGGCGTGCACTACGACCGCGCCGTGGTGCGCTATTCCACCCACGACGTCGGCGGCTTGAGCGAAAACGACTTCACCTGCGCCGCCAAGGCCGAATTGCTGGCCGGCGAATAACCAGGGCTCAGCCCAGGCGATTGAGCACCGCCACCAGGTCGTCCGACAGCGGCGCGTTGATCAGATAGGGCTTCGTGCCCTTCTCCAGCGCGAACTCGATCGATGCCGCGTGCAGGAACAGCCGGCGCAGCCCGGCCTGTTCAGCCAGCCGCTTGTTGGCTTCGCGGTCGCCGTATTTTTCGTCGCCTGCCACCGGATGGCCCAGGTGGGCGGCGTGCACGCGGATCTGGTGGGTGCGGCCGGTTTCGATGCGCACCTCGCAGAAGCTGTGGCCGCCGCGGCGTTCGAGCACCTTCACGTGGCTGACCGAAGGTTTGCCGGAGGCATCGACCCGCACCATGCGCTCGCCGCCCTGCAGCACCGACTTCTGCAGCGGCGCGTCCACGGTGAGGGTGCCGTTGGGCACGCGGCCGACCAGCAGCGCCAGGTAGCGCTTAGAGGGACCTTCGTCGTCTTCGCCGGCGCGCATCAGGGCCTGCAGCTCCAGCAGGGCCGAACGTTTCTTGGCCAGCACCAGCACGCCGGAGGTGTCGCGGTCGAGCCGGTGCACCAGCTCCAGGGGCTCGCCCGGGCGCATGGCCCGCAGCGCCTCGATAACGCCGAAGCTGATGCCGCTGCCACCGTGGGTGGCGATGCCGCTGGGCTTGTTGATCGCCAGCAGGGCCTTGTCCTCGAAGACGATGCTGGCGGCCAGGCGCTCGAGCATGCCCTTGGGCGGGGTCCGGACCTCGCCGGCTTCGGCCAGGCGCACGGGCGGGATGCGCACTTCATCGCCCCCGGACAGGCGGCTGTCGGCCTTGGCCCGCTTGCCATTGATACGCACCTGGCCGCTGCGCACGAGCTTGTAAACGAGGCTCCGGGGGGCGCCCTTGAGCTGCAGCAGCAGGAAATTGTCCAGCCGCTGGCCGTCCCGGTCCTCCGGGACCCGGACCAGTCTCACACCGGTCGAGACTTGTTCGTTTGCCGCCATGGGGGTTGCCCCTATACAATCACTGCGCGAGATAACGTCCTGATTTCGCAGGGGCTCCCCGGCCAAAAGCCGACCCCTGAGAATCCCGAGGAACCGCTACCACACCCCACGGGGGTGACCATGTTAGCCGGTGCCGAAGGCGGACGGATATTGCCGCAGGCTTGCGAGCCTGCGAACACCGGACGCCGCGAGGCGGGGTCCGGGCCCTAAGACCGAACAAACAAAACAAGCGCTCCCGTGGGTACGCCCAAGGTTTGTAGCGCTGGAAGTTCCTGCCAGGCCCGGGTGCGCAATGCGCCCCAGGCCCGAAACATCGGGCGCGGACCCCGGCGTTCCTCGCGGTACGAGCGCGTGAGGAATCCACCATGAAGCGTATGCTGATCAATGCCACGCAGGCTGAAGAACTGCGCGTGGCGATCGTCGATGGCCAGAACCTGTACGACATCGACATCGAGCAGCCCTCGAAGGAACAAAAGAAGTCCAACATCTACAAGGGCCGCATCGTCCGGCTCGAACCCTCGCTTGAAGCCGCCTTCGTCGAATACGGCGGCGAGCGCCACGGCTTCCTGCCGCTCAAGGAAATCTCCCGCGACTACTTCGTCCCCGGCGTCGACCCGAACAAGGCCGGCCTGAAGGAATTCCTGCGCGAAGGCCAGGAAGTGGTCGTGCAGGTCGAAAAGGAAGAACGCGGCAACAAGGGCGCCGCCCTGACCACGTTCATCTCCCTGGCCGGCCGCTACATGGTGCTGATGCCCAACTCCCCCACCGCCGGCGGCGTTTCGCGCCGGGTCGAGGGTGACGACCGCGCCGCCCTGAAGGAAGCGATGGACGCGCTGACCATTCCCGAGGAAATGGGCGTGATCATCCGCACCGCCGGCGTCGGCCGCGCCGCCGACGAACTGCAGTGGGACCTCGATTACCTGCTGCAGGTCTGGAAGTCGATCACCGACGCCGCGCTGTCCAAGCCGGCCCCGTTCCTGATCTACCAGGAATCGCGCCTGATCATCCGCGCCCTGCGCGACTACCTGCGCGCCGACGTCGGCGAGATCCTGGTCGATACCCAGGAAATGTACGACGAGGCCCGCGACTTCATGCAGTCGGTGATGCCGCAGAACCTGCGCAAGCTCAAGTTCTACGAAGACCCCACCCCGCTGTTCAACCGCTACCAGATCGAATCGCAGATCGAAGGTGCCTACGAGCGCCAGGTGCGCCTGCCCTCGGGCGGCTCGATCGTGGTCGACCAGACCGAGGCCCTGACGGCCATCGACGTCAACTCGGCGCGCGCCACCAAGGGCGGCGACATCGAAGAAACCGCGTTCAACACCAACCTCGAAGCCGCCGACGAAGTGGCCCGCCAGATGCGCCTGCGCGACCTGGGCGGCCTGGTGGTCATCGACTTCATCGACATGGCCTCGGGCAAGCACCAGCGCCAGGTCGAAGAGCGCCTGCAGGTGGCCCTGAAGCAGGACCGCGCCCGGGTCCAGATCGGCCGCATCTCCCGCTTCGGCCTGCTTGAGATGAGCCGCCAGCGCCTGCGCCCGAGCCTGGGCGAGTCCAGCCAGGTGGTTTGCCCGCGCTGCGAAGGCCACGGCCGCATGCGCAGCGTCGAATCGCTGTCGCTGTCGATCCTGCGCCTGGCCGAAGAACACGCGATGAAGGAAAACACCGGCCAGGTGCTGGTGCAGGCCCCGCCGGAAATCGCCAACTACCTGCTCAACGAAAAGCGCCGCGCCCTGGTCGAGATCGAGACCCGGCACGACGCGCCGGTGGTGGTGGTCGCCGACGACCAGCTCGAGACCCCGCACTTCAACATCAGCCGCCTGCGCGACAACGAACTTGGCGAAGACAGCGCCCGTCCCAGCTACCACCGCACCACGCCGCGCAAGCTGGCCGTGCACGCGCTGACCAAGTCGCACATCAACGTTCCCGACATGCCGGCCGTGACCGCCGTGCGCCCGCCGAACCCGGCGCCGGTGCGCGAGGAAGCGCCGGAGCCGGTAGCGGCGGCGCTGCCCGCGGCCATGCAGGCCCCGGTGGCCAAGCGCGGCTTTTTCGCCCGCCTGGCGGCGCTGTTCGCCGGCGACGAAACGCCGGCGGCCGAAGAAAGCAAGAAGCCCCGCCGCAATGATCGCGGCGAGCGCGGTGAACGCGCCGAACGCGGTGGCCGTCGCGAACGCGGCGGTCGTCGCGACCGCATCGAACGCGATCGTGGCGGCAAGGCCGCCCAGCAGCCGGCCAAGACCAAGACGCCCAAGGCCGAACGCAGCGAAGAGCAGAAGCGCCAGGACGAGGCCAAGCGCGCCGAGGCCCAGCAGCGTCGCGAAGAGAACCAGAAGAAGGAAGCCGAGCGTCGCGAACAGCAGCGCCTGGAAAACCTCAAGCGCGAAGAAGAGCGCCGCGAGGCCCGGGAGGCGCGGCAGGG
>NZ_CAXBJS010000199.1:0-4668 GCF_963976025.1 uncultured Arenimonas sp. | reverse complement strand
AGCCGTACGACGGTCGTCCGTTCAACTTCTACCTGTACGACTCCTACGGCCGTACCACCTACTTCCGTTACACCCAGACCTTCTGATTTGGGTTTAATTGGTTGATTCGAAGGGCCCCGGCAACGGGGCCCTTCTTTTTTTGGCGGACGCCCCGGTGTCGTGGCCCTTCTTTTTTCCGGGGTCGCCCCGGACAATGGCGGCATGGAACCGATCCATGACACCGTCGCCGACCCGTCCGCACGGCGCGCCGCCTGGTCCGCCTACTGGGCCACCGGCGGCCTGCATTCCTGCGTGGGCAGCTTCGACGGCAACTACAGCGGCGCCATTGGCGACTTCTGGCGCGGCGTGTTCAAGGACCTGCCGGAAGGTCCCCTGCGCGCCCTGGACCTGGCCACCGGCAACGGCGCCCTGCCGCGCCTGCTGTGGGAACACCGCGGTGACCGCCCCGGACTGGAAGTGGACGCCGTCGACCTGGCCCAGCTGGCGCCGGGCTGGCTCGATCCCGTGCAGCACGCCGGCCTGCGCTTCCATGCCGGCGTGGCGATGGAACAGCTGCCTTTCGCCGACGCCAGCTTCGACCTGGTGGCCAGCCAGTACGGATTCGAATACGCGAACCGCGACGCCGCGCTGGCGGAAGCGCTGCGCGTGCTCAAGCCCGGTGGCCGGCTGGCCCTGGTGATGCACCACGCCGGTTCGGTGCTGGTGCGCGTGGGCCGCAGCGAACTTCAGAACCAGTCATTGCTGATGGCGCCCGATGGCCTGCTGGCGGCCACCGCGGCGGTGCTGCCGTGGATCGCGCGGGCGCGCGCAGGGCAAGACCCCAGCGGCGAACCCGAGGCCCTGCGGGCCCGCACGGCCTACAACGCCGCAGTCCAGGCGCTGGCTTCGTGCATTGCCGGCTCGGAAGCACCCGACCTGCTGCTGGAAACGCGCGACTGGGTAAACCGCCTGCTGGCGGGCACCGGGGCCGACCCGGCGCCGGCCCTGGCGGCCCTGGCGAGCTACCGCGAAGGCCTGGTCGCTGCCGGCCTGCGCACCGGCGAACTTATCGAACATGCGCTGGACGAAACACAGCTGGCGGCCCTGGTGTCGTCAGTGCAGGCCGCCCGTCCTTCCGGCCGGGTGCGTGTCGAGCCGGTGGCGCAGGCCGAGGGCCTGCTGGGCTGGGGCCTGCGCCTGGATCCGGCCTGAGGCCCGGTCAGGCTTCGGCTGGATCGTCGCCCAGCACCGCCAGCAGGGGCGCCAGCTCGCTTTCGTAGTGGCGCCAGCGGCCGATCGAGCGGGTATGCACGGGCTGGCGCACCTGCCAGCGGCTGGGCGTCTGCACGCCGCGTTCGCTGCGGTGGAAGTCCAGGCAGGCCGGATCCCAGTCCAGGCCCAGGAAATCCAGGGCGCGCCGGGCCTGGGTTTGTGTGTCGGCGGCCACGTCTTCGTAGCGCACTTCCAGGATCGGCAGCGGCAGCACGGATTGCCAGTGGCGCATCAAACGCGACTGCAGGCGCACCAGGTGGCCGATGCCGTCCAGGCGCGTGGCCAGGCGTTCGGCCAGGGCGAAGTTTTCGCCGTAGATCGAGATGGCGACGTCGCGCGGGTCGCGCCGGCACCACAGCACGCGCGCCTTCGGGAACATCAGCGCGACCAGGCCGAGCAGGTAGTAGTTCATCGGGTATTTGTCGATCACCCGCGCGGTGCCGGCGGGCGCCTGGCGCAGGGCGGCCGCCAGGTAACGTTTCGCCGCCGCGGGCAGGGGCTCGAGCGCGATGTCTTCTAGGATGTGCGGCCACTGCTGCGGACGCCCGCGGCGCGAGGGCAGGTCACGGGCGATCAGGGAAACGTCGGGCAGTTCGCCGGCGCCGTGCACCTGCGGGTGCGCGGCCAGCATCTGTTCGAGCAGGGTGGTGCCGCTGCGCGGCATGCCGACGATGAAAACCGGGCGCTCGTCCGGATTACCCAGGCCGGCGGCGCGTTCGAACAGCTCCCGGTTGAACACCGCAAGGCTGGCGTCGACGCGGCTGGCCAGGTCGGCGGGGTCGGGTTCGCCCTGGTCGCGCCGGCGTGCGGCGTTGGCCGCATGCCAGGCCTGCATGGCGCGCGGGTAGTCGCCGCGGCCGTCGAAGACCTTGCCCAGTTCGTAGCCGACCATCGCGCGTTCGTCGTCGCCGCGGGCGGGGTCGTCCAGCAGGGCCTGGGCTTCGTGCACGCGGGTGTCGTTCGCCTGGCCGCGGCGCAGGCCCAGCAGGCCCGCCAGCGGGAAGGCCCAGCCGGGGCGCAGGGCCAGGGCACGTTCGTAGGCGGCTTCGGCCTGGTCGCGGCGGCCGGAAATTTCCTCGGCCTGGGCGCGGGCCATCCACAGGTTCGCCGAGGCGGGATCGCGCTGCAGGGCCTGTTCGTACAGCGCGCCCGCGGCGTCGGCATCGCCGAGCCGGCTCAGGGTTTCGCCCAGCTTGAGTTCGACGTGTTCGTCGCCGGGCCGCAGCGCGGCCAGGGCGCGCCAAAGCGGCAGGGCGTCGGCGGCGTCGCCGACCTCGAACTCGGCCTGGGCCAGGCGTTCGAGCACGCGCTGGTTGCCGGGTTCAAGCGCATACGCCCGCCGCAGCGGCGCCAGGGCGTCGTGCAGGTGGCCCTGGCGGGCCAGGGTGAGCCCGATGAAGTGCCAGCCTTCGGCAAAATCCGGCTGCATCGCCACGCAGGCGCGAAAACATTCCAGCGCGTCGTCGGGGCGGCCCAGGTGGGCCAGCAGGCAGCCCAGCTCGAAGCGCAGCGCCACCGAGGCCGGTGCCAGTTCGTTGGCCCGCTGCATGTGCTGCAGGGCCAGGCCGGTATTGCCGGCCTGCAGCGCAGCCTGGGCCTGCTGCTTGTATCCGGCGGCGGTGGCGGGGGCGGGCGGGTTCATGCGCAAGGGTATGACGTCGGGGCCACAAGTCTAACCGCCCGGCCGGCAGGGCCGCGGCAGTAGAATGTGCGCATGTCCCCGGACCCGCGCCGCCCATGATCAGCAATGAACTCGACATCGCGCCCTACCGCCAGCGCCTGGCGCAGAACGGCCGCGTGCAGATCCCCGGTTTCCTGCAGGCCGATGCCGCCAATCGCCTGGCCGACTGCCTGCGCCGCGAAGTGCCCTGGACCACGGCCGAACGCGGATTGCCCGACAGCCCGCCCTGGACCGGCGACGTTGCCCGCCAGCGCATGCCCGAGGCCTACCGGCGCGCCGCCGCGGGTTTCCACTTCGTTTACGACCGCTACCTGATGGTCGAGGCCATGCGCGAAGGCCGCGACCCGCAGCTGGTGCTGCATGCGGTGCTGGCCTTCTTCAACAGCCCCGAATACCTGGGCTTCATCCGCGAACTCACCGGCGACAACTCGCTGGCGATGGTGGGTGCGCAGGCCACGCGTTACCTGCCCGGGCAGTTCCTGCGCGTGCACGACGACCGCCACGACGACGAGGCGCGGCGCTACGCCTACGTGCTGAACCTGTCGCGCAACTGGGAAGTGGACTGGGGCGGCCTGCTGCACTTCGTCGACGAAGACGGCGGCCATCGCGACGCGATGATGCCGCGCTTCAATTCGCTGAGCCTGTTCAAGGTGCCTTCGAAGCACTTCGTCGGCGTCGTCGCGCCCTGGGCGCAGGAACCGCGACTGGCGATCACCGGCTGGTGGCACGCCCCGCCGGCGGCCTGATCGGCCGCCAGGGGGCACGCGGCGGGCGTCAGCAGCAGCCGTGGTCGCCGAACTGGGCGTTGCCGGCCTGGGCCGCGACGCCGCGGGTCAGGCCCTTTTCACTGGCCACGTAATGTTCGGCGATCACCTTGGCCACGGCCGAGGTGACGCGCTTGCCGGTGGGGATGTGCAGGAATTCGTTGGGGCCGTGGGCGTTCGAATGCGGGCCCAGCACGCCGGTGATCATGAACTGCGCGCCCGGGAACTTCTCGCCCAGCATGCCCATGAACGGAATCGTGCCGCCTTCGCCCATGTACATGGCCGGGGCGCCGAAATATTCCTGGCTGGCGTGGTCGATGGCGTGTTCAAGCCAGGGCGCCAGGGCCGGCGCGTTCCAGCCGGTGCTTGCCTTTTCCAGCTCGACCTCGACCTTGCAGCCATGCGGCGGGTTGGCTTCGAACAGGCGCTTGAGCACTTCGCCGGCGCGCTTGGGTTCCAGCGTCGGCGGCAGGCGCAGGCTCAGCTTGATGGCCGTGTGCGGGCGCAGCACGTTGCCGGCGCTCGACAGCGGCGGCATGCCGTCCACGCCGGTGACCGACAGCGCCGGGCGCCAGGTGCGGTTGAGCACCAGTTCGGTGAGGTCGGGGTCCATCGGCGTCATGCCCGGCAGGAACGGGAACTTGTCCCAGATTTCCGTGCCCAGGACTTCGGAGGCGCGCTTGGCCTGCTGGCGGCGCTCGTCGGGGATGTCGACATACAGGTCTTCGACCAGGATCTTGCCGGTGGCCTCGTCTTCCAGCCGCGAAAGCAGCTGGCGCAGCAGGCGGAAGCTCGAGGGCACGATGCCGCTGGCGTCGCCGCTGTGCACGCCTTCGCTGAGCACGCTGACCTTGAGGTTGCCGCCGGCCAGGCCGCGCAGCGAGGTGGTGCACCAGAGCTGGTCGTAGTTGGCGCAGCCTGAGTCCAGGCACACCACCAGCGACGGTTTGCCGATGCGGTCGGCCAGGTGGT
>NZ_CAXBJS010000198.1:0-4691 GCF_963976025.1 uncultured Arenimonas sp. | reverse complement strand
GGAGGGACTTCAGTCCCTCCCACTGCTACAGATCCGCCGGCGGTGCCCGCCCGGCGCGGATGCTCAGCGGCCAGTCCACCTCGCGTTCCGTGTCCGGGTCACCCCAGGCATCGGCAAACCGTGCCTGCAGTTCGGTGACCGCATCGCGGCCGGTTTCGGCCAGGTAACGCTGGCTGGCCGACCAGCTGCGCAGGTAGGCCAGGTACTGGGCGAGCGTCCAGGACTGGCTCATTTCCAGGTGCGGGATCTCGCCCAGCGCCTCGAACCGGAACGGCAGATGCCGGTAGCCGTCCTCGACGTGCCGGCGTTCGTGCGGCCAGTAGGGGCCCAGCCGGTCTTCATAGAGTTCGTGGAAAACCGCGTCGACCTCGTGGCTGACCCGCGACCTGCCGTAACACCACACCGCGCACAACCCGTCGGGCTTGAGCACGCGCAGGGCCTCGTTGCAAAAACGCTCCTGGTCGAACCAGTGGTAACACTGCGCCGCGGTGACCAGGTCGACGGTGTCGGTGCGCAAGGTGCAGTGTTCGGCGGTTTCGACGCGCCAGGTCACGCGCGGGTGTTCGGGCGCATTGGCGATCTGTTCGCGGCTGGCGTCGCTGGCGTGGATGCGGTTGAACCAGTGCGCCAGCGCGATGCTGGCCTGGCCGTTGCCGCAGCCGACGTCCCAGACCAGGTCGTGGTGCCGGCACTGGTCGGCCAGCCATTGGTAAAGCGCATGCGGGTAGGTGGGGCGGGCCGCGGCATAGTCGGCCGCGTGCTGCGAAAAATGATCCTTGAATTCCACACACCCTCCGGCAGGCAATGGGGCCTGACCCCATTTGACTACCGGCGTCCGGGGGCTACAAGGGTTCTTCGCGCCACAGGCCGGGGCGCAGGCCTTCGAGTCGGTGCGGACCGACGGCAATGCGCAGCAGGCGCAGGGTCGGCAGGCCGATGGCGGCGGTCATGCGCCGCACCTGGCGGTTGCGGCCCTCGGTGATGGTCAGCTCGATCCAGCTGTCGGCCACCGTCTTGCGCTGGCGCACCGGCGGGGTGCGCGGCCACAGCCAGTCGGGCGCGCCGACCAGCTTCTGGGCCTTGGCCGGGCGGGTGGTGCCGTCCTTTAGCTCGACGCCCTGGCGCAGCATCGTGAGCTGTTCTTCGGTGGCGTCGCCTTCCACCTGGGCCAGGTAGGTCTTGGGCCAGTGGAACTTGGGCGAGCTGATGCGGGCGATCAGCGGGCCGTCGTCGGACAGCAGGAGCAGGCCTTCGGAGTCCTGGTCGAGCCGGCCGGCGGCGTAAACGCCTTCGGGCAGGTCGAAGCCCGCCAGCGTCGGCCGCGGCGGAACCGTCTTGTCCGTGAACTGGCTCAGTACACCGTAGGGTTTATTGAAGGCGATAAGCATCCGTCCATTCTACGCCGCATGGGAAAATGCTGCCGGGGCCAGGACCGGCCCCGCACAGGGAACCCCCATGACCCGCGAACACCCGCTGCGCCGCCTTGCCGGCTTCGCCCGCCCCCACCGGGGCACCGCCGTGGCCGCCACGGTCTATTCGGTGCTCAACAAGTTCTTCGACGTGCTTCCCGAGCTGCTCATCGGCGTGGCCGTGGACGTGGTGGTGAACCAGCAGGACTCCTTCCTGGCCGGCCTGGGCGTGCCCGACCCGCTGCACCAGCTGTACCTGCTGGTGGCCCTGTCGATCGCGGTCTGGGCGCTCGAGTCCCTGTTCGAATACCTGCTGGCGGTGAAGTGGCGCGGGCTCGCCCAGGAACTGCAGCACGCCCTGCGCCAGGCCGCCTACGGCCACCTGCAGCGGCTGCCGCCGGCGGTGATCGAACGCGAACGCAGCGGCCGGCTGATGGCGCTGATGAACGAAGACGTCAACCAGATCGAACGTTTCCTCAACACCGGCGCCAACGACCTGATCCAGGTGGTGGTTTCCTCGCTGCTGGTCGGCGCGGTGTTCTTCGTGCTGACCGCCAGCCTGGCGGCGCTGGCGATGCTGCCGATACCGCTGATCCTGATCGGCGCCTTCTGGTTCCAGAAGCGGCTGGCCCCGCGTTATGCCGCGGCGCGCGAAGCCGCGGCCACGGTATCGGCCCGGCTCAACAACAACCTGGCCGGCATGGCCACCATCCAGGCCTACACCGCCGAAGAGTTCGAGGCCGAACACCTGCGCCAGGCCTCGGATGGCTTCCGCGCGCGCAACGCCGACGCCATTCGTTTTTCGGCGGCGATCACGCCGGTCATCCGCATGGCCATCCTGGCCGGCTTCGTGGCCACGCTGCTTTACGGCGGCGTGCTCACCCTGCGCGGCGAACTGGGGGTGGGCAGCTATTCGGCGCTCGTATACCTCACCCAGCGCCTGCTGTGGCCGCTGACCCGCCTGGCCGACATGGTGGACCTGTACCAGCGCGCCATGGCCTCGGTGAACCGGGTGATGGACCTGCTGGACATGCCGGTGCCGGTGCGCGGCACCGGCGAGGTACCGGCGGACGCCCGCGGCGAACTTCGCTTCGAGGGCGTCGGATTCGACTACGAAGGGCGCGTGGCGGTGCAGGACATCAGCCTGCACATCCCTGCCGGCGCCACCGTCGCCCTGGTCGGCGGCACGGGCGCGGGCAAGTCCACCCTGCTCAAGCTGCTGCTGCGCTTCCTGGACCCGAAGCAGGGCCGGCTGGTGCTCGATGGCGCCGACCTGGCGGGCATCGCGCCAGCCGCGCTGCGCCGGGCGGTGGGCTACGTCGCCCAGGAGCCCTTCCTGACCGACGGTACGGTCGCCGACAACATCGCCTACGGCGAACGCCAGCCCGACCGTGCCCGGGTGGAAGCGGCGGCCCGCGCCGCCGAGGCGCATGGCTTCATCGACGCGCTGCCGCTGGGCTACGACAGCGAAGTGGGCGAACGCGGCGGCAACCTCAGTGGCGGCCAGCGCCAGCGCATCGCCCTGGCGCGCGCGCTGTACCGCGACCCGAAGGTGCTGGTGCTCGACGAAGCCACCTCGGCCGTGGACAACGAAACCGAAGCCGCGATCCAGCGTTCACTCACCCGCGCCGCGAAGGGCCGGACGACCCTGGTGGTGGCGCACCGGCTGAGCACCGTACGCCACGCCGACGTCATCCACGTGATGGACGCCGGCCGCATCGTCGAATCGGGCAGCCACGACGAGCTGCTGGAAAAGGGCGGCGCTTATGCCGCCCTCTGGCGCCTGCAGACCGGCGAGCTGATGGCCTGACACGATTGTGGGAGGGACTTCAGTCCCGATGCCTTTGCCGCGAAAGCATCGGGACTGAAGCCCCTCCCACATTGGATACCAAGGCTTATTCGGCCTGGGGCTTCACGAAGCGCAGGGTCATGCGGTCGCTTTCGCCGATGGCGGCGTATTTGGCCGCGTCGGCTTCTTCGTGGTTGTTGCCCGGCGGCAGGGTCCAGACGCCGTTGGGGTGGTCCTTGGTGTCGGCCGGGTTGGCGTTGATCTCGCTCTTTTCCTCGAGCACGAAACCGGCGGCTTCGGCCAGGCCGATCACGTAGTCCTCGGGCAGGTAGCCGGAAGTCTTCACCTCGGCCAGGGTCTTGCCCGCCGCGGCGCGGTGTTCGACAACGCCCAACACGCCGCCCGGCGCCAGCACGTCGTAGAAGGACTGGAACATCGCCGCTTCATTGCCGGCCATCACCCAGTTGTGCACGTTGCGGAAAGTCAGCACCACGTCGGCCGAGCCCGGCTCGCCGATCACCGGCGCCTTCGGGTCGATCTCGACCAGGGTGGCTTCGCCGTAGACGTCCGGGCGCGCCGCCAGCTTGTCGCGCAGCTTGGTGTTGGCTTCGGTGTAGTAGTTCTGGGCGCGTTCGTTGCCCGACTTCGCCGGGTCGTTGATGACGCCGATGTAGCCGCCCTTTTCGCCCGGCAGCGCGGCCAGGATTTCGGTGTACCAGCCGCCGCCCGGGGAGATCTCGACGATGGTCTGGCTGGGGCCGACGCCGAAGAAGGCAAGGGTTTCGCGCGGGTGGCGCCAGGCGTCGCGGGCCACGTTGTCGGCGTCGCGCCAGTCACCGGCCAGGACCGCGTCCATCGGGTCGACCTGGGCGTCGCGGTCGGCGGTTTCGGCGCTGTCGGCGACCGCGGCTTCCGGGGTGGCTTCCGGCGTGGCGGCCGGCTCCTCGGATGGGCTGCAGGCGGCCAGGCCCAGGGAAAGGGCGAAAGCGAGGGCAAGGGGGGTGCGAGCGATTCGCATGGAGGGGCTCCGGGGCATGAAAACGAGCCCGGAGGCTATCACGGGGGCCCGTTAAGCCCCTGCAACGGCGCGGCCGGCGCGGAACGATAGTCAGCCGCTATGGCAGCCATTGGAAAAAAGAACTTCACCTATCGCAATCAGAGGGCCACTCTGTCCTGACCATCCGCGGATCCCAGGAGAGAACGCCATGTCCAACGAAGCAAAATGCCCCTTCTCGGGCGGAAGCCGCAGCCAAGCCATCACCGGTGCCTGGACGAACGCGGACTGGTGGCCCAACCAGCTCAACCTCGGCATCCTCCACGGCCATTCGCCGCGGGCCAACCCGATGGGCGAGGACTACGACTACCGCGAAGAGTTCAAGAAACTCGACCTCGACGCCGTCATCAAGGACCTGCACGCCCTGATGACCGATTCCCAGGACTGGTGGCCGGCCGACTACGGCCATTACGGTCCCTTCTTCATCCGCATGGCCTGG
>NZ_CAXBJS010000197.1:0-4740 GCF_963976025.1 uncultured Arenimonas sp. | reverse complement strand
CAGCAGGTAGAACATCGCCATGGCCAGTCCCGTCAGGCCGTACTGCACGAAATGCACCGGCCGCGACGCCAGCGCCTCGACCAGGAACACCGCGCCGAACACCAGGCCCAGGAACAGCAGCGCGTACTTGATCGCCCGGTCGGTCATCAGGTAGCGGTCCACCGGTTCCACCAGGCGCAGCCCGAAGGCGCCTTCGTAAACGCCTTCGCAGCGCCCGTCGGACGGCGCACAGGCGGCCAGGGCCTGGGAAACCCGGCTAGACAGCCGTGAGACCGCCCAGCGGGCGCTGAAGCCGGCCTCGCCGACCTCGCGCTCGTCCGGCAGGTGGTGGCCCTCGAAACCCGGGTGCGGCCAGTCGCCGTCCAGGCTGACGCTGGTTTCGCCGCCCACCGGCACCCAGGCCAAGGAGCCCGTGCCGGTCAGGTCCAGATCGACCGAAAACGGCAGGTCGCCGTCCAGGGCCGCCAGCGGCACCGCCGCATGCAGGCCCTCGCCCAGCCAGGCCACCCGCGAACCCGGTTCGACGGCGGCGGCCTTGCCGGCCAGTTCCAGGTTGATCCGGCGCACGCCGCGGTTGTCGCCCAGGCCCAGCACCAGCCAGGCGCGTTTGGGCTGCAGCTCGCCCAGGTCCACCGGCGGCGGCTGGTGCCGGAACCGGCCCTTGATCGTCTGGCTGGTGTGGAAGACGGGCACGCTGAACAGGCTGCGGCCGCGGCGTTCGCTGCGCAGGCTGCCGGCCACGGCCAGCTGCCCGGGCGCCACCAGGTAGTGGTAGGGCTGCACCGTTTCCTCGGTTTCCTGGCTCATGTGGCCGTCGCGGTTCACCACCCGCCGGTGTTCGGTGCGGTGTTCGGCCTCCACCAGCAGCAGCGGGCCGACCAGGGCCTGTTCGCCGGCCGTGGCCCGGGCGATCTCGGCTGCCACCTCCTGCCCGCGCTGCTGGCGCTCGAACACCAGCCCGCTGAGCATCATCAGCGGCACCAGCAGCAGCAACAGCAGCAGCCCGACCAGGGCCAGTTTCCATCCGATGCGCATGGCGCGATCCCCGTTTTTCGCCGCCAAGCGCGGCCAGGACCATGGAAACAGGCGAATCGGGCGGGACAACGGCAGTGAAATGGCAAAACGCGGGCGGTTCAGGCCGGGCACCGTTTCAGCGATAATGGCCGCCCCTCCGATTGACGGACCGGCTGCGCCCCCTGGCGCGGCCCCACCCCCGCCCGGCCCCGCGCGAACCGCGCGCCGGCGCGCAAGAACCGGGAAACACCATGTCGCAATACATCTACACCATGATCGGCGTCAGCAAGACCGTGCCGCCGAAGAAGCAGATCATCAAGGACATCTCGCTGTCCTTCTTCCCCGGCGCCAAGATCGGCCTGCTGGGCCTGAACGGCTCGGGCAAGACCACGGTGCTGCGCATCATGGCCGGCGTGGACACCGATTTCACCGGCGAAGCGCGCCCGCAGCCGGGCATCAAGGTCGGCTACCTGGAACAGGAACCCAAGCTCAACCCCGAGCACACCGTGCGCCAGGCGGTGGAAGAAGGCGTGGGCGACATCCTGCAGGCGCAGCAGCGCCTGGACGAGGTCTACGCGGCCTACGCCGAGGAAGACGCGGATTTCGACAAGCTGGCCAAGGAACAGGAACGCCTGGAAGCCATCCTGGCCTCGGGTGACGCGCACACGCTGGAACAGCAGCTGGAAGTCGCCGCCGACGCGCTGCGCCTGCCGCCCTGGGACGCGATCGTCGGCCCGCTGTCGGGCGGCGAGAAGCGTCGCGTCGCCCTGTGCCGCCTGCTGCTGTCCAAGCCGGACATGCTGCTGCTCGACGAACCGACCAACCACCTCGACGCCGAGTCGGTGGAATGGCTGGAACAGTTCCTGGCGCGCTACCCGGGCACCGTGGTGGCGGTCACCCATGACCGCTACTTCCTGGACAACGCCGCCGAGTGGATCCTGGAACTCGACCGCGGCCGCGGCATTCCCTGGAAGGGCAACTACAGCGAATGGCTCAACCAGAAGTCCGACCGCCTCAAGCAGGAAGAGTCGCAGGAAAAGGCCCGCCAGAAGGCGCTGCAGCGCGAGCTCGAGTGGTCGCGCCAGAACGCCAAGGGCGGCCGCAGCAAGGGCAAGGCGCGCCTGCAGCGTCTTGAAGACCTGCAGTCGGTCGAATACCAGAAGCGCAACGAGACCAACGAGCTCTTCATCCCGCCGGGCGAGCGCCTGGGCAACAACGTGATCGAGTTCAAGAACGTCTCGAAGAGCTACGGCGACCGGCTGCTGTTCGAGGACCTGAACTTCACGGTACCCAATGGCGCGATCATCGGCATCATCGGTCCCAACGGCGCCGGCAAGTCGACGCTGTTCCGGATGCTGACGGGCAAGGAAAAGCCGGATTCGGGCGAGATCAACATCGGCCCGACGGTGAAGCTGGCCTACGTGGACCAGTCGCGCGATGCGCTCGATGCGGACAAGAACGTGTGGCAGGCGGTGTCGGGCGGCTCGGACATCCTGAACATCAACGGCGTGGAGATCCAGTCGCGGGCCTACATCGGGCGCTTCAACTTCAAGGGCCAGGACCAGCAGAAGCTGGTGGGCACGCTGTCGGGTGGTGAACGCGGCCGCCTGCACATGGCCAGCACGCTGCTGCAGGGCGGCAACGTGCTGCTGCTCGACGAACCGTCGAACGACCTGGACATCGAGACGCTGCGTGCGCTGGAAGACGCGCTGCTGGAGTTCCCGGGCTGCGCGATGGTGATCTCGCATGACCGCTGGTTCCTGGACCGCATCGCGACGCACATCCTGGCCTTCGAGGGCGACTCGCACGTGGAGTTCTACCAGGGCAACTACCGCGAGTACGAAGAAGACAAGCGCCGCCGCCTTGGCGACGAAGCCGCCGGCCCGCACCGCCTGCGCTTCAAGGCCCTCAAGTAGGCTTCTGTGGGAGGGACTTCAGTCCCGATTGGACCTACCGGAAAACGGCGCCCCAAGGCGCCGTTTTCTTTCGCCCCTTTGTAGGAGCGCCTTCAGGCGCGAATCTCCTGCTCTGCCTCTGTGGGAGGGACTTCAGTCACGATGCTCTTGGCCTTCGGCCAAGCAGAGCGTCGCCCCCGACTGATGCGCGGGTGGAGGCAGCGAGCACCCTCCTCGACAGATTTTCGGGGCCGACAGGAGATACGGCACGCGACGCGCGCAAGAACAAAATAACGTTCGCCGGCTGAAGGCGCAGATCCGCTACCGGCCAGAAGCGGTCATGACGTGCCTGCAGTTGGGCAGTGCAGACGGTGGAGCCAATTGCATCATTAGCTCCGAACCCAGGGTCTATGACACCGGGGGGCCGCCATTGCGGGGCCGTGGCCGCCTGGGACCAATCCGTCCAAATGAAAGGAAAAGAAAAGGACCAAGACCCGCGACCATGATTAAAGAACGGGAAACATCGCTAACGGCGATGCCGAACGCACCTTTGACTAGAATGAACAAGCCGAACATGGCCAGGCCAGACGCCACCGATGCGTCTCTAACCCGCTTCAATAGCGGGCTTGAGTAGCAATGGCGTTTCCTTAGAAATCCGGTAAGAAAAAGGATTGTAAGTAGCGATAAAGCAGCCGAAATGGACCCGTCGTGCATATTGGGGCTTGACCAATACAAGGCGGAAAAGCCGAACGCAGCAGCTTGAATCCCGACAACGGTCCAGACTGTCGCTGGTCTAATCTTCATCGCGACTGCTTCCTTAAGGACTCAGTAAAAATCGGCCGACAAGGGACATTATCCCGTTTCCCGCGACCGTCCGCTTCGGGTCGGAAGCGGCCTTGTCGGCTCTCGGCCATTAAGCGAAAAAGCAGGAGGCCCGCTTTCGCGGGCCTCCTGAGGAACGGATTGCTGTCTCGACTCAGAACGTGACGATGACGGTCGCCGTGCAGCTGGTGGTGCCGGCGTTGCACACTTGGTAGCTCGCCGAGGTGGCGCCCAGGTTCTCGCTGAAGCCGCCGGAGTTGCTCTGCGTGGCGATCTTGCTGCCGTTGCGGAAGATATCCACCGACGCGCCACCGCCGCTCCAGGACAGGCTGTAGTTGTAGTTCTTGCCGCGCTTGTTCACCGAACCGCTGAGGTTCTCCGGGGCGCCCGCCGGCGGCGGCGGCTCGTTGCCACCGCCACAGCCGCTCGCGGCCAGGTAGTCGCTGGCCGCCTTGGCCTTGACGATGCCGTAGCCGAAGTAGGCGTCAGGACCCGCCGCGCCGCCGTCCTCGGCCGTGGCCTTGAGGGCGTCACGGATCTGGGTGCCGGTGCAGGTCGGATGGTTCGACCACACCAGCGCCGCGACGCCGGACACGCCCGGCGTGGCCATCGAGGTGCCGCTCATGTAGCCGTAGTCGCTGGCGCCGACGCTGACCGAGGCGGTGGACGCAGCGACCAGCGCATTGCGGTCTTCGAACGCGGCGCCGACCGCCGGGATCGAGGTGGTGTTGGTGGTGCCGAGTGTTCCGAACAGCATGCCGGCTTCATTGTTGATGACGATGGCGCCGATGCCGCCGGAGTCCTCGCAGTTCTTCACCTTGTCGAAGAAGGAGATGACGCCGCGATCGATAACGCAGATCCTGCCGGCCGCGCCAGCGGCGGTCGACTCGGCGGTGCCCATGAAGAAGGTGGCACCGGACGCGGAGCCCGTGTTTTCCATCGCGGACGACGCAAAACCGGCGCCGCCGGCTTCAAGCGCGGAAAGCGTCGCGCCACCGGCCGGATAGGT
>NZ_CAXBJS010000196.1:0-4769 GCF_963976025.1 uncultured Arenimonas sp. | reverse complement strand
CGGGAGGCGCGGCAGGCCGCGATGGCCGCCGGCGGCGTGGCTTCCAGCCTTGACGACGGCGACGATGTTGACGCCGACAAGACCGAAGCCGCGTTGAACCAGGACGAAGGCAGCCAAGGCAGCGGCGATGACGCCGCCAACGCCACCGAGGGCAGCAGCCGCCGCCGCCGGGGCCGTCGCGGTGGCCGCCGCCGCCGTCGTGCCGACACCGGCACCGAAGCCAATGGCAACGAAGAGTCCGGCAGCGAGGACGAAGAGTCCGGCGAGACCGGCAGCCCGGCCCAGGCTGGCAAATCGTCCGAAGGCTCGGCGCCTGCCGTGACCGCCGCGGAGTCCGATTTCGACGACATCGCCCCGCCGGCTCCGGCCGTGGTGCCGGTGGTCGCCGCGTCGGCCGCCGCCGTGGTGTCCGTGGACGTGCCCGCGCCGGGCAGCGCGGTTCCGCCGCCGGCCAGCGAGGCGCCCAAGCCCGAAGCCGCGGCCGTCGCCGCCGAACCCGTGGCCGAGCCGGCCGTGCAGGCCGTCGCTATCGAAACCAGGCCCGAGCCGGTCGCCGCTCCGCCGGCGGCCGCTGAAGCCGGGGCCGACGTGCCCAAGGCCGTCGCGCCCGCGCCGGCCGTCGAAGCTCCGCGAGTGGCACCGCCGCCCGTGCAGCAGAGCCTGATCCCCGACCCCGAGCCGGTGAATCCGTACCTGCGCACGCAGCCGGCGCAGTTCGACGCGCCGCCGGCAGTGCAGGAAAAGAAGCCGGCGGAAGAACCCGCGCCGGTGGCAAAGGCTGAGCCCAAGCCGGAAATCGAGCCCAAGGCCGAGTCGGACCAATCGCCCGAGGCCGAGCCGGAGCTGGCCCAGGTTCCGTCGGCACCGGACTGGTCGCTGGCCGACCCGGACGAACCGAAGCAGGCGCCGACCGACAAGGCCGGCTGAGCCAAGGTTCAACGCGTACACGAACAACAAGGGCGCCCCAGGGCGCCCTTGTTGTTGATGGGCCCTGCCTCAGGCCGTGAGCGCCGACGCCGGGTCGGAAATGCCGTGTTGCCCGGCCAGCCGGGCCAGCGAGATCGCGTCGCGGATGCCCAGCTTTTCGAACAGGCGGTATTTGTGCGTGGCCACGGTCTTGCCGCTGAGGCTGAGGCGGCGACCGATTTCTTCCATGCGCAGGCCCTGGCAAAGCAGCCGCGCCACCTGCAGTTCGCGCGGCGACAGCAGGTCGAAGGGCGAGGACTGCCCGCCGAAGCCGTCGAGCGCCATGCGCTGGGCGACATCGCTGGCCAGGTAACGTCGGCCGCGGAAGACGTCGCTGACCGCACGCACGAGTTCCTGCGGGTCGCAGCCCTTGCCCAGGTAGCCCGAAGCGCCGGCTTCGATGAGCCGGCGGGGCATCGGCCCGTCTTCCTGGATCGAGACGATGATGACGCGCGTGCCGATGTCGGCGCGCACGATGCGTTCGGTGACGTCCAGGCCGCTGATGCCCGGCAGGTGCAGGTCGCACAGCACCACGTCGGGCTGCAGGCGGCGGACCTGCGGCAGTGCTTCTTCGCCGGTGGCGGCTTCGCCGATTATCTCGACGGCCCCACCCTGCTCGAGGATGAGTCGGTAGCCCGTGCGCACCAGCGCGTGGTCGTCAACGATGAAAACTCGGATCATGTTTCGTCCCTCCCCAGGGTTCGATGCCCACGCTATGCGAGGCGGCGTGGGCGCGGCTATGGCAACTTGCCGCCTGTTCGCTAGGTTATTTCCTACGTGACGACAAAGGCGCGAACCCTGTTATCGCTGCCGGACAACTTGCGCCCCGAATCGCCCTGCAAGCTCCCGACGCGCCGAAAATGCCTACCCCCGCCGGCGAAGGCCGCCGACAGACGGGCCAGGCCCGCGCGGCGACACTGGCCTTCCATCCACACACCGAGCCGGCATGACCCGCCTACGCCTCCACCACCGCCTCGGCCTGCTGGCCCTCTCGCTGCTGCTCCCGGCGCTGCTGGTGGGCCTGATGGCCGTGTGGTTCCTGGCGCTGACCACGCTCAGCCACCACGACCGCACCCTGGTCTGGGTGCAGGGCACGCCGGCGCAGCTGGCGTCCCTGCGCGAGGCCGTGCTCGAACACCCGGTGTTCCCGGAAGGCGACTTCGCACCGGGCGGCTACGCCGACCACCGCCCCGCCGAATGTGCCGGCTTCGAGCTCGCGGTTGGCTTCTCGCGACTGCGCGAGTTCGAACTCTCCGCCGCCAAGACAAGCCTGGACGACCTGGTGCGCGAATCGGGCGTGCAGGCCTGCGACGCCCACGTTTTCATCTTCAACGACCTGCCCAGCCCGTTCGATCCCACGGCCTGGGACGATTCCCTGGTCACCCTGCTGCTGGCGCTGTTCCTGCCCACCGGCACCCTGCTCATCGCCTATTGGGGTTTTGGCCTGGCCCATGCCCTGCCCACGCCCTGGCACCTGCCCCGGCCGCTGCTGCGCACGCTGGGCCTGGGTGCCGCCGGCGCCGTGGCCGGGCTGCTGGCCATCAAGCTGGTCGAACTGGTGCTGCGCCTGGCCTGGCCGGACGCCTCGGTGGGCAGCGACGCGATATCGGGCCTGGGGCCGGACCCGTTTTCACTGCCGGTGATCCTGCTGGTTGGCGTGTACGTGCCCTTCCTGGAAGAACTGGCCTTCCGTGCCTGGCTGATCCCGGTCGCCGAGCGCGCCATCGGCCTGTGGCCGGCCTGCGCGCTGTCGGTGCTCGCCTTCGCCGCCATCCACCTGCCCTTCGCCGGCCCCGAGCTGCTGGGCACGCTGGTGCTGGGCGCGATATTCGCCGTGGTCTATGCGCTTACCCGCTCCCTGCCCGCCTGCGTGATCGCCCACGGCGGCTACAACGTGCTGGCGCTGGGCCTGCACGTCGTCGCGGTTGGTTGATTGGCCAGTCGCCTTCAGCGAAATGGCGGAAGAGGTGGGATTCGAACCCACGGAAGGTTTGACCCTTCGCCGGTTTTCAAGACCGGTGCCTTAAACCGCTCGGCCACTCTTCCGTAAAAACATCTTGAGCTTGCTGTCCTGGATCTTCGCCGGCAAGTGTTCGGCCAGGAAATCGATGAACACGCGCACCGCCGGCAGCAGGCCGCGGCGCGAAGGATACATGGCGTGGCAGATGCCCTGGGGCAGGCTCCATTCGGGCAACACGACTTCCAGTTCGCCCTGGCGGATGGCTTCGGCGCAGCTGAGCTCGGGCAGCAGCACCACGCCCAGGCCGTCGCGCGCGGCGGCCAGCAGCAGCGGGAAGTCCTGCGCCATCAGCGCCGGCGTCAGGTCCACGCGCTGCACCTGGCCTTCGGGGCCGTGCAGGGTCCAGCGCTGGCGGGCGTCGTCGTCGCTCATGCTCAGCGTCGTGTGGCCGGCCAGGTCGGCCGGAATCTTCGGGCGGCCGATGCGGTCGAGGTAACGCGGGCTGGCAACCAGCAGTTCGCGCAGCTGGCCGAAGCTGCGGGCCACCATCTCGCCGTCGTCGGTCAGCTGCGAGCGCACCCGCAGCGCCACGTCGAAACCTTCCTGGATCACGTCCACCCGGCGGTTGCTGACGTGCAGCTGGATGCGCACCTGCGGGTGGGTCTTCATGAAGGTGGGCAGCAGCGGCGCCAGCAGTTCCTGGGCCAGGGCCACCGGGCAGCTGACCTTGATGGTGCCGCGCGGGGCCGCCGACACGCGGTCCACCGCCTCGCGCGCCGCCTGGGCCTCGGCCAGCATGGTCTGGGCGTGGCGGTAGACACTCTGGCCGACCTCGGTGACCGCGAACTTGCGGGTCGAACGCTGCAGCAGGCGCACGCCCAGTTCGTTTTCCAGCTGGGCGATGCGGCGGCTCAGGCGCGACTTGGGCACGCCCAGGGCGCGTTCGGCCGCGGCGAAACCGCCGTGTTCGACCACCATCGCGTAGAACTGCAGGTCATTGAGGTCGGGGTGGTTCATCCGATGCGCTCCAGGTTGCCCATGTAGGGCCGCAGCGCGGCGGGGACTTCGATGCTGCCGTCGGCCTGCTGGTAGTTTTCCATCACCGCGATCAGGGCGCGGCCCACGGCTACGCCGGAACCATTGAGGGTATGCACCGGCTCGGGTTTGCCCGTGGCCGGGTTGCGCCAGCGCGCCTGCATGCGCCGGGCCTGGAAGTCACCGCAGTTCGAGCAGCTGCTGATCTCGCGGTAGGTGTCCTGGCTGGGCAGCCAGACTTCCAGGTCGTAGGTCTTGATGGCCGAAAAGCCCATGTCGCCGGTGCACAGCAGCACCTTGCGGTAAGGCAGGCCCAGCTTTTGCAGCACGGCTTCGGCGCAGCCGGTCATGCGCTCGTGTTCGGCGGCCGATTCTTCGGGGCGCGCGATCGACACCAGCTCGCCCTTCTCGAACTGGTGCTGGCGGATCATGCCGCGGGTATCGCGGCCATGGCTGCCGGCTTCGGCGCGGAAGCACATCGAGTGCGCGGTCATGCGCAGCGGCAGCGCGGCGTCTTCGACGATGCTGTCGCGCACGATGTTGGTCAGCGGCACTTCGCTGGTGGGGATCAGGTAACGGCGATCATCGCCAAGGTCGGTGGCAAACAGGTCGTCTTCGAACTTGGGCAACTGGCCGGTGCCGCGCAGGCTGTCGGCGTTGACGATCAGCGGCACGTTGGTTTCTTCGTAGCCGTGTTCGCCGGCGTGCAGGTCCAGCATGAACTGGGCCAGGGCCCGGTGCAGGCGCGCCAACGGCCCGCGCAGCACGGTGAAACGGGCGCCGCTGAGCTTGGCGGCGGTGTCGCCGT
>NZ_CAXBJS010000195.1:0-4822 GCF_963976025.1 uncultured Arenimonas sp. | reverse complement strand
AGCGTGGTCTTGCCGGCGTCGGGATGCGAAATGATCGCAAACGTGCGGCGGCGGCGGGTTTCGGTGAGGTGGTCGGACATAAGCCCGACATTATAGCTATTCGCAGCTGCGGCGGATGGACAGCACCCGGGCGATGTCCTGCCAGTCGAAGGCGGCCACGCCGGCGTCGTCGTGGGCGGCGAACAGGGCGCCGTAGGGGAAACGCCGGGTCGCCGGGGCGTGCAGCCAGATACCGTCGGTCATGGCGGTCTTTTCGCCCGTGAAGCTGCCCAGGTAGCCCAGTTCGCGGCGGTCGAAGACGTGGAAGACGGTCAGGTCGCGGGCCTGGTCGGTGGTGATCCAGTAGCCGCTGCCGTCCGGACAGGCCCACAGCGCCACGCCTTCGGCCTGGGCGCGGAAGCGTTCGCGCGGCAGGTTGGTGCCGGCGTAGTTGCCGGCCAGGTCGTAGACGCGCAGCGTGGTGCCCACGCGCAGGTCTTCTTCGGCGATAAGCAGGCGGTCGTGCATTGCGTCGCCGGCGATCGACTCGACCATGCGCAGGGCGCCGGCCTCGGTGGTGTCGCCGAAGTGGCCCTGGTACTGGGTTTCCAGGCCGCCCATCGGCGGCAGGCGCAGGCGGAAGCGTTTCACGCGCTGGTCCAGCTCGTGCATCGGCGGCAGGGTTTCGGTGCGGTAATCGGCCATGAAGCTGTCGGTCACCAGCAGCTGCAGCTCGCCCGGCGCGGTTTCGTTCAACCACAGGCCGTAGGGGCTGCGCAGCACGTCCTGGCCGATCATCGCCACCGGTTCGAAGTCGGGCAGGCGCAGCACCTGCACGCGGTGGTTGTCGCGTTCGACCACGAACACCAGGTCGGCGAACACCGCGATGCCGTTGGGCCGGTTGAACTGTCCCGGGCCCTCTCCGCGCGCACCGAAAGCCAGCCGGTACTCGCCGTCGTCACCGTCGAAGACCACCAGCTGGTGGCTTTCCTTGCCGGTGGCGATCAGCCAGGTGTGGCCTTCGGGCGTGGTCCAGCTGGCCACCGAGTCGATCTCGTGCTCGGGCATGTCCGTGCTGAGGAAGGCCTCGGGCACCGGCACCGAATCGGCGCCGAAGACGTCGGGCATCGGCTTGGACGAAGGATCCGGCTGGATCGGGGCGGGCACGCTGGCACAGCCGGCCAGGAGCAGGGCGAAGGCGAGGGGGGCAAGGAGTGGGCGCATGGGGCGGAAGTATAGGCGGCAGGGACGCCCGTGGGAGGGGCTTCAATCAAAGCCATCGCTTCATCGGCATGAAGCGATTGACAAGCCCGGCAAGGCCGGGCAAAGTCGGCCTCGCAATCCCATCGAGACCGGCTGAGGGGTAGGCCCAATGACGCCGGGGCAACCCATGCACGAGCAATCGCGCATGAAGGTGCCAATTCCTGCGGGGGCGTCCGGATGGTCCGGTGCTCGCCGAAAGATGGGTCGTGTTTCCCCCGCCGTTGGGGGCTGCCCGACTTCTTTCACCGCCGGACTCCCTGGGTTTGCCCCAAGGAGCCCGCCATGTCCCTCAGTTCCCCTCACGTCCACGTCGAAACCGCGCCACTGGCCGCGGCCCTTGCGTTTGCCACGCCCTCGGCGCGGCGTTTCCTGCTGGAACTCGACCTGCCGATGCGCCACGCCGGCCAGCGCCGGCTGCGCGTGCGCGGCCAATGGCGGGGGCCGGCGGATGCGCCTTGGGTGGTGGTGGCGGGCGGCATTTCCGCGGGCGCCAAAGTGGCTAGCGACGAACGCGGCGAAGGCTGGTGGCCGGCCCAGGTCGGCCCGGGCCGGGCCATCGATACCGACCGCCGGCGCGTGCTGGCCATTGACTGGATCGGCGCCGACGGCAGCCTCGACCAGCCCATCGATCCCGCCGACCAGGCCGACGCGCTGGCCGCGGTGCTCGACCGCTTCGAGGTGCCGCGCCTTTCTGCCTTCGTCGGCGCCAGCTACGGGGCCATGGTCGGGCTGCAGTTCGCCGCCCGCCACGGCCACCGGCTCGACCGCCTGGTGGCGATTTCCGGCGCCCATCGCCCGCACCCCTACGCCAGCGCCTGGCGCACGCTGCAGCGGCAAGTGGTGGCCCTGGGCCGGGAAGAAGGGCAGGTGTCGCGCGCGCTATCGCTGGCGCGGCAGTGGGCCATGCTGAGCTACCGCACGCCGGAAGAATTCGCCGCCCGCTTCGATACGCCCGCCGTTCTCGACGGCGAACGCGCCCGCGTCGCCGCCGAGGACTACCTGGCCCACTGCGGCCAGCGGTATGCAGCGCGCTGGTGCAGCACCGCCTTCCTGCGCCTTTCCGAATCCATAGACCTGCAGCAGCTCGACCCCGGCGGCATCACCGTGCCCACCACCGTCGTGGCCATCGCCGAAGACCGGCTGGTGCCGCTGTCCGACCTGCAGGCCCTGGTGGAATCCCTGGGCGGACCGGCACGCCTGCGCGTGCTGCGTTCGCCTTACGGCCACGACGCCTTCCTGAAGGAGGACGCCGCCGTTGCCCGGGTCCTGCGCGAAAGCCTGGAGGTGGCGGCATGAGCGCCTGTTGCCCCGCCACCGCCGCCGTGCGCGCCGGCATCGATGCCGACACGGCCTTCGGCGCCGTCACCCCGCCGCTGGTGCTGTCGAGCAACTTCAGCTTCGAAGGTTTCGACGCCAAGCGCCGCTACGACTACACCCGCAGCGGCAACCCCACCCGCGACCTGCTGGCCGGCGCGCTGGCCGAACTCGAAGGCGGCGCCGGTGCCGTGGTCACCGCCACCGGCATGGCGGCGGTGGCCCTGGTGGCCGAAGCGCTGCTGCAGCCGGGCGACCGCCTGGTGGTCACCCGCGACTGCTACGGCGGCAGCTGGCGCCTGTTCGACGCGCTGGCGCGCAAGGGCCGCTTCGAACTGGAGCTGGTGGACCTGGGTGATCCGCTGGCGCTGGCGGCGGCGCTGGCGCGACCGGCGCGCCTGGTCTGGGTGGAAACGCCGTCGAACCCGCTGCTGCGCATCACCGACCTGCGCGCGGCGGCGTTGGCTGCGCATGCCAACGGTGCCCTGCTGCTGGTGGACAACACCTTCCTGTCGCCGGCCCTGCAGCGGCCCTTCGACTTCGGCGCCGACCTGGTGCTGCATTCCACCACCAAGTACATCAACGGCCACAGCGACGTCGTCGGCGGCGCCGTGGTCGCGCGCGAACCGGCGCTGGTCGAAACCCTGGCCTGGTGGGCGAACGCGCTGGGCGTCACCGGCTCGCCCTTCGACAGTTTCCTGACCCTGCGCGGCCTGCGCACGCTCGACGCCCGCCTGCGCGTGCACCAGGAAAACGCCGGCGCCCTGGCCGAACGTTTCGCGCGGCACCCGGCGGTGCGCGCCACGCACTATCCCGGGCTCGCGTGTCATCCGGGACACCGCCTGGCGGCGCGCCAGCAGCGTGGTTTCGGCGCGATGCTTTCCTTCGAACTGCACGGCGGCGTACCGGCCGTGCGCGCTTTCCTGGAACCGCTTCGCCACGTCACCCTGGCCGAATCCCTGGGTGGTGTTGAAAGCCTGGTCGCGCATCCGGCGACGATGACGCACGCGGCGATGTCGGCCGATGCCCGTCGCGCGGCGGGTATCGGCGACGGCCTGCTGCGGCTGTCGGTCGGCATCGAGGCGCTGGATGATCTTGAGGCCGACCTGCTGCAGGCGCTGGATGCGGCGGACCGGGCCAGTGAAAAACTGACGGCAGCCGGAGGTGTCTCGTGAGCCCCGCGGCGGAGGGACTTCAGTCCCGAAAAGCATCGGGACTGAAGTCCCTCCCACAGCAGCCCGTGCGCCGCCTGGCGGTTTTGGGTGCCGGCACCGTCGGCCGCGCGCTGCTGCCGCGGCTGGCGGGGCTTGACCCGGCGACACTGTCGCTGTGCCTGCTGGCGACCTCAGGCTGGCGCTGCGCCGATCCCAGCGGTCTGCGGGCCGGTGACGCGCTCGCCGCCATCGCGCTTGCCCAGGCACACGCGGACGCGGCGCCCGATACCGTGCAAGCCCACGATGGCAGCGGCGAGTTGCCGGCCTGGTTCGGCCCCGGCGACGTGGTGGTGGACGCGACCGCCAGCGAATACCTGGCGGCCTGGCATCCACGCTGGCTGCGCCGTGGCCTGCGCGTGGTGACGGCGAACAAGCTGGGTACCGGCGGGCCGCTGCTGCGGCATCGGCAGGTTCTGCGTCATTCGGAAAAGGGCGGCTGGTACGGCGACGCCGCCACCGTCGGCGCCGGCCTGCCGCTGCTGCGCAGCGTGCGCGAGCTGCGCGCCGGCGGCGACCAGGTGCGCGCGCTGGCCGGGGTGCTGTCAGGCACGCTGGCCTGGCTGTTCGATGGTTACGACGGCAGCGCGCCGTTTTCCGATCGCGTGCGCGAGGCGGTCGCCCGCGGTTACGCCGAACCCGACCCGCGCGTGGATCTTTCCGGCGAAGACGTTCGGCGCAAGCTGCTGATCCTGGCGCGGGCGGCGGGCCATGCGCTCGACGGCGGCGACGTGCAGGTTCAATCGCTGCTCACGCCGGCGCTGCGCCGGGCGGGCAATGCCGCGGCCACCGATGCCGCGCTGGCCTCGCTGGACGAGGCGCTTTCAAAGCGCGCCCGCGAGGCGGCGGCAAAAGGGGAAGTGCTGCGCTACGTCGCGCGGCTCGAAGGAAAAAGCGCGCGCATCGGCCTCGAGGCCCTGCCACCGTCGCATCCCCTGGCGCAGGGCGGTGCCTGCGACAACCGCGTGGCGATCTGGAGCTGCCGCTACGACGAGCGCCCGCTGGTGATCCAGGGGCCGGGCGCCGGGGCGGGTGTCACCGCCGCGGCGCTGCTC